>JAITLE010000110.1 GCA_031278075.1 Bifidobacteriaceae bacterium
GGACCGCCCGGAGGTGGCCGCGATCAAGGGGCGGCGCGACATGGCCCAAGTTGTGCGGCGCGCGGTCGAGGAACGCCAGCGCCTCCCCCGGCGCGACATCCGCCTGGGCGTGCTCGGCCGCGACCTGGTGCTCCGGCGATCGGACGTGGCCGCGGCGCGCGATGCCGCCCGGGCCACCGGCCAGCCGCACAACCGCGCCAGGAGAGTGTTCGTGCGGCAGCTGATCGACGGCTTGGCGAAGCAGTACGCGGCGCAAGAGGTGGACGCCGCGGCGGCGCGCGGCTCCGACCGCGCCGGTTGGTCGGCCGGGGACACGCCGATCCCCGTGGACAGCCTCGGCGAGGGGACGGGCGGCCTGCTCGGCGCCGCGGACATGGACGAGGTGCGGCAGGACCTGAGGGCCGCGCGCGACGTGCGGGTCGCGATCAACCTGTGCTGGATGCCGATGACGCCCACGCTGCTCATCGAAGACCTGTACGCCAAGCCGCACATCATGGTCTATTGCGCGCCGCAGCTGACGGCGGCGGAGCGAGCGGCGCTCGCACGGCCGGCTGGGTCGGCGTGGACGGCGTCGGACATCCCGCTCCTCGACGAGGCGGCCGAGCTGCTGGGCGAGGACGACGCCGCCCAGGAGGCCGAGCTGCGGCACGCCGCGCTGCGCAGGGCTGAGGAGATCAAGTACGCCAAGCACGTGCTGGCGGGGGGCGTCGGCGCGGGACTCGTCTCGGCGGAGCAGTTGGCGGACAGGTTCGCGGCGACCGGGCCGTCCCTGACGCTGGCGGAACGGGCGGGGGCAGACCGGTCATGGACGTACGGCCACATCGTGGTGGACGAGGCGCAAGAGCTGACGCCGATGGACTGGCGCGCTCTGCTGCGGCGCTGCCCCACCCGGTCGCTGACGATCGTCGGGGACGCGGGCCAGACCCGGGCGCCCGGCGCGACAGGGCGTTGGGACGCTTCGCTGAACCGCGCGCTCGGCAAGGGCGCGTGGCGTTTGGAGGAGCTGACGGTCAACTACCGCACCCCGGGCGCGGTGGTCCGGGCGGCGCAGCGCCGGGCGCGCGCGGCGGGCTTGCCGGTGGGCGCCGACACGGCGGCCCGCGAGGTGCGCGGCGCGTCACAAGAACGAGTGGTGGATGATCTGGTCGGCGAGGCGGTGGCCCTCGCCGCCTCACTCCTGCCCGAGGACGCGACCGGGCGGGTCGCGTTGATCGCCGCCGGCCCGACCCTCGACGCGGCGCGGGCGGCGGTGGCGGCGGGGCCGCTCAAAGACGCGGTGGCGCGCAGCGGCGAGAGCCCTTTGGATTTCCCGTTGGCCATCCTGGACGCGGGCGCCACCAAGGGGCTGGAGTTCGACGAGGTGATCATCGCCGACCCGGACGCGATCCTGCGCGCGGCCGGGACCGAGACCGTCTACGACCGGCGCGCGGGCGCCGCCGACCTCTATGTGGCCATGACCCGGCCGACGCGTCGGTTGTGGATCCTCAAGCCGGCCGCCCGCGCCTGACCGGGGCCGCCTGGGGTCAGCTGCAGCCGCTTGTGGCGCCGCAGCCCTCGCAGACGTGACAGGAGCCGGCGGGGCGCATCTTGGTGCCGCAGGTCAAACAGATGGGGGCGTCTTGGGCGCGGCCTCGCAGCGCGTCCGCCAACTCCGCGGTGGAATGGATCTGCGCCCTGGCCGGCGCGGCGCCGGCCGGGCGGGCCTGCGCCGCGCCCGGGATCAGCCCGCGGCCCCGCTCGAGGGCCACATCCTGGCTCGCCGACTCGGGGTCGACCTCGTCCAGCTCCGCGTAGGAGCCGGTCTCCAACTGGCGCTCGCGTTCCGCCGCGGTGTGGATCCCGAGGGCGGAGCGCGCCTCGTACGGGAGGTGGTCCAGCGCCAGGCGGCGGAAGATGTAGTCCATCACGGACTGCGCCATCCTGACGTCAGGGTCGTCAGTCAGCCCGGCCGGCTCGAACCGCTGGTTGGTGAACTTTTGGACAAAGGTCTCCAACGGCACGCCGTACTGCAACCCGATCGACACCGCGATCGAGAACGCGTCCATCACGCCAGCCAAGGTCGAACCCTGCTTGCCGAGCTTCAAGAACACCTCCCCCAGCTCCTTGTGCTGGTCGTCGAAGCAGCCCGCGGTGATGTAGCCCTGCGCGCCGCCCACCGAGAACGATGTGGTGATCGAATACCGGCGCTTCGGCAACCGGCGGCGGGCGGGCTGACGCGGCCGGACGGGATCGTCCGCTGGGGCCTTCGCCTTGTCCGCCTCGCCGTCCGAGAGCGGCTGGGAGACCTTGCAGTTGTCGCGGTAGATGGCGAGCGCTTTGACGCCGAGCTTCCAGCCCTCGAAGTAGACGCGTTCGATGTCGCCGATCGTCGCCGACTGCGGCAGGTTGACGGTCTTCGAGATCGCGCCGCTGAGGAACGGCTGGGCGGCGGCCATCATGCGGACGTGGCCCATCGGCTCGATCGCGCGCTGGCCCACCGCGCAATCGAACACCGGGTAGTGCTCGGGCCTGAGCCCGGGGGCGCCCACGACGTGCCCGTGCTCGGTGATGAACTCGATGATCGCCTCGACGGTCTCCGGCTCGTAGCCGAGGCGGCTCAACGCCGCGGGGACCGTCTGGTTGACGATCTGCATGGAGCCGCCGCCGACCAGCTTCTTGTATTTGACCAGCGAGAAGTCGGGCTCGATCCCGGTGGTGTCGCAGTCCATCATGAACCCGATGGTGCCCGTGGGGGCCAGCACCGAGGCTTGCGCGTTGCGCCAGCCGTGCTCCTGGCCGCCGCGCAGGGCCAGTTCCCACTGCTTCGCGGCGGCGCGGTGGATGTCGCCGTCGAGGACGCCGGCGGGGGCCAGGGCGTCGTTGGCCGCGTGGTGTTTGCGCATGACGCGCTGGTGCGCGGCGGCGTTGAGGGCGTAGCCCTCATAGGCTCCGACAGCCTGCGCCAGTTCGGCCGAACGCCGGTAGGCCGTGGCCGTCATCAGCGAGGTCACGGCTGCGGCGAGCGAGCGGCCCTCGTCCGAGTCGTAGGCCAGGCCGCACGCCATCAGCAGCGCGCCCAGGTTGGCGTAGCCGATGCCCAGTTGGCGGAAGCGCCTGGTGGTGGCGGCGATCTGGTCCGTCGGGAAATCGCCGAACTCGATCGAGATGTCCATCGCTGTGATGACGAGCTCGACCGCGCGCTCGAACCGGGCGGCGTCGAACGAGCCGTCGGCCTTGAGGAAGGCGAGCAGGTTCAACGAGGCGAGGTTGCATGAGGAGTTGTCCAAGTGCATGTATTCCGAACACGGGTTCGAAGCGTTGATGCGCCCGGTCTCGGGGGAGGTGTGCCAGGCGTTGATCGTGTCGTCGTATTGGATGCCCGGATCGGCGCACTCCCAGGCCGCGCGGGCGATCTTGTTGAACAGCGTGGCGGCGTCGACCTCCTCGACGATCTCACCGGTCAGCCTGGCCCGCAGTCCGAACGGCCGGCCCTGTTCGACGGCTCGCATGAACTCGTCCGAGACGCGGACTGAGTTGTTGGCGTTTTGGTATTGGACCGACGAGACGTCCCGCCCGTCCAAATCCATGTCGAAGCCCGCGTCGCGCAGCGCCCGGATCTTCCGTTCCTCGCGGGCCTTGGTCTCCACGAACTCCTCGATGTCCGGGTGGTCGACGTCCAGCACCACCATTTTGGCCGCGCGCCGGGTCGCGCCGCCGGACTTGATGGTCCCGGCTGACGCGTCCGCGCCGCGCATGAAGGACACGGGGCCCGATGCCGTGCCGCCGCTCGAGCGCAGCAGCTCACGTGAGGAGCGGATGCGCGAGAGGTTCACGCCGGCGCCGGAGCCGCCCTTGAAGATGAGGCCCTCCTCGCGGTACCAGTTCAGGATCGACTCCATCGAATCGTCGACTGACAAGATGAAGCAGGCGGAGACCTGCTGGGCCGAGGCGGTGCCGACGTTGAACCAGACGGGCGAGTTGAACGAGAAGTGCTGGTGGGTGAGCAGCCAGGTCAACTCGTCGGCGAAGACCTCGGCGTCGGCGGCCGTGGCGAAGTAGCCGGCGGCCAGGCCCGCGGTCTTGTATTTGGCGACGACCCGGTCGATCAGTTGGCGCAGCGAGTATTCGCGTTCGGGGGAGCCGAGGGCGCCGCGGAAGTACTTGGTGGCCACGATGGTGGACGCGTTGACGGACCAGAAGTCGGGGAACTCGACGCCGCGCTGGCTGAAAACGGTCTCGCCGGTCTTCCAGTTGGTCTGCACCACGTCGCGCAGCTCCCATTTGACCTCGGCGTACGGGTGGATCTGGGCCTTGGAGAAGACACGGGGCACCTTCAGCCCTGTGGGCGCGCCCTCAGCTGGCGCCCCCTCGCGGCGCTCGGCGGCCTGGGGCGGCATCGTCTCGGTCATCTTGTCTCACTCCCCTGTCTTGTCTTGGCTCATCTCTTGGCTCGTCGCCCTCAGGGCGGCGATCTCCTCCTCGAAGTCTCCGATCGAGTCGAACGATCGGTAGACGGAGGCGAATCTCAGGTATGCGACCTCGTCCAGGTCACGCAGGGGGGCCAGCACGGCCAGCCCGACCTCTTGCGAGTCCACCTCCGCCGCGCCGGTGGCGCGGATCTGGTCCTCCACGCGGTGGGCGAGCACCGCCAGCTGGTCCTCGGTCACCGGACGGCCTTGGCACGCGCGGCGCACCCCGTTGGTGACCTTCTCCCGGCTGAACGGCTCGGCCGAGCCGCAGCGTTTGAGGACGGTCAGCGCCGCGGTCTCCACCGTGGTGAAGCGGCGCCCGCAGACTGGGCACTGGCGCCGGCGCCTGGTCGACGCGCCGTCCTCGGCCGTGCGCGAGTCGATCACCCGGGAGTCCGGGTGGCGGCAGAACGGGCAATGCACGCGGACAACTCTAACAAGATGTTGAGTCATTTCAAGTCCAAACCACTAGATGTTGGGCGACTGCCTAGCCGCACGGCGCACGCCCTGGCAGGAGGCGCGCCACACCCCGGACCCGGCGGCGCCCTAGTACAACTGTTCCAAGTCCGGCGATTTGCGGCTATGCTCTTAGTCAACACTCGACCTATGACACTTCTCCGAACGAAGGGGCGGGAACCACGACCATGCGAACCACCAAAGAATTCCCCCGGACGCCCAAGCGGGGGCTGACCCCGAGGCAGCGCCAGATCTACGAAGTGATCCTAGAAAGCGTCAAACGGCGCGGCTACGCGCCATCGATGCGCGAGGTGGGCGAGATCGTCAAGCTCTCCAGCCCCTCGAGCGTCAAACACCAACTTGAGGTGCTGGAGGCGAAGGGCTACATCCGCCGCGACCCGCGGGTGCCCCGCGCCATCGAGGTGATCGACCCGACCGCGGACGTGCCGCAGAGGCTACGAGCGTCCGGCGAGGAACAACCCGCGCCGCGCTATGTGCCCCTGGTCGGGCGCATCGCCGCGGGCACGCCGATCCTCGCTGAGCAGATGGTGGACGGCCTGTACCCGCTGCCGCGCGAGTTCGTCGGGCAAGGCGAGGTGTTCATGCTGAAGGTCCAAGGCGACTCGATGACCGGCGCCGGCATCCTCGACGGCGACCACGTGGTGGTGCGCAGCCAGCCATCGGCGGAGAACGGCGAGATCGTGGCGGCCCAACTCGACGACGAGGCCACCGTCAAGACCCTCGTCTTCGAAGACGGGCGCGCCTGGCTGGCGCCACGCAACCCCGCCTACGAACGCATCGAGGCCATCCAGGCCCACATCCTGGGCCGCGTGGTGACGGTCATCAGGACGATCTGAGCCGTTCACGCAGGCCGGCCGCCTGGCGCAAGACCCGGCCCGGGGCCCCTCACGGCCCGAGGGCCGTCAGTTCGGCGGCGAGCGCCGCGCCGACGCGCGCGCGCAGCCTGGCGCCGCCCGCGTCATAGGTCTCGGACAAGACCTCGCCGGTCGCATGCGCCCGCGCGACCAAGTCGCCGCGCGCGAACGGGACCAGCACGTCCACCTCGACCGGCGGGCGCGGCAGAGCCGACTCGATCGCGGCCCGCAAGGCGTCCAAGCCCGCTCCGGTCCGGGCGGAGACGGCGACCGAGCCCGGATAGGCGGCGAGCAGCGCCGCCACCTGGCCCGCCTCGGCGGCATCCGTCTTCGTGAACACGATCAACTCGGCGCCCGAGGGGGCCCCTCCCGCGATCTCACGCAACACCTCACGGACCGCGGCGATCTGCCCGTCCGGGTCCGGATGGGTGGCGTCGACGGTGTGCAGCAGCACGTCCGCGCCCTGGGACTCCTCCAGGGTCGAGGCGAACGCGGCGACCAACTGGTGCGGCAGGCGACGCACAAACCCGACCGTGTCCGCCAATGTGTAGACGCGGCCGTCGGAAGCTTTGACGGCCCGCACCGTCGGGTCCAATGTGGCGAACAACTGGTTGTCCACCAACACGTCCGCGCCGGTCAGAGCGTTGAGCAGCGAGGACTTGCCCGCATTGGTGTAACCGACGATCGCCACGGCGGCGACCTGGGAGCGCTCCCGCGAGGCGCGGCGCGTGGCCCGCTGCGGCGCCAGCGCCTTGAGGTCGCGCCTCAGACGCGCCATGCGCTCGCGGATGCGTCGCCTGTCCAATTCGATCTTGGTCTCGCCCGGACCGCGGGCGCCGATCCCCGCGCCGGCCGCCACGCGGCCGCCGGCCTGCCTGGACATCGACTCGCCCCAGCCGCGCAGACGCGGCAGCAGGTATTCCAGTTGGGCCAGCTCGACTTGCGCCTTGCCCTCCTTCGACTTGGCGTGCGAAGCGAAGATGTCCAGGATCACCGCCGTCCGGTCCACCACTTTGACACCCACCGCATCCTCCAAGGCGCGGCGCTGCGACGGGCCCAACTCGGCGTCCACCACCACGGTGTCGGCCTCGAGCGCGGCGACCCGCGCGGCGAGCTCCGCCGCCTTGCCTGAGCCCAGGTACGTCGCCGGGTCGGGATGCGCGCGGCGCTGCGTGACGGCGTCGAGCACCTCAGAGCCGGCGGTCTCCGCCAACGCGGCCAACTCCCTGAGCGACAACTGAGCCTCCCGGGCGGTGACGTCGCCGCCATACAGGCCGACCAACACCACCCGCTCCAGCCTGAGCTGACGGTATTCGACTTCGGAGACGTCCTGCAGCTCCGTGGTGAGCCCCGCGACGCGCCGCAGAGCTGCCCGCTCCTCGCGCTCCAGTTGATCCCACGCGTCGCCGGCGTCGCCTTCGGGACCGAGCGCGGTCCCCTCGCGTGAGCGCGTCCACGAATCTGTCATCGCCGCCACATTACCCTTGCCGTGTGTCGCATTATTTCGAGCCGGTCCCCGCGGCCAGCTCCCAAGACCTACGCGAGTTTACCGTTGAACTAGCCGGCTGCCCCGCGCGCGTCGTCACGGCGCCGGGGGTTTTCTCCGCTAACCGGCTCGACCTCGGCACAGCGGTGCTGCTGCGCACAGAACAGCGGCTGTGGGGCGCCCAGCCCGGCCCCCAGCCCGGCGCCCAGCCCGGCGCCGACTCCCCCACCCCCGACCCGGCGTCCAATCTGCTGGACCTCGGTTGCGGTTGGGGACCGCTCGCGCTGGCACTGGCCCGTCTTCATCCCGCGGCGACGGTCTGGGCGGTCGACGTCAACCCCCGCGCATTGGATTTGACCAGCCAAAACGCGTCCCGGCTGGGCCTGGGGAACATCCGGGTGGCGCGCCCGGAGGAAGTTGGCCCGGTTGTTCGGTTCGCGCGCATCTGGTCCAACCCGCCGATCCGGGTCGGCAAGGCGGCGCTGCGGGACCTGCTAGTGGAATGGCTGGGCCGTCTGACCGAGGACGGCTGGGCCGATTTGGTGGTGCACAAGAACCTCGGCGCGGATTCGCTGGCGGACTGGCTGCGGCGCGAGGCCGGTCACCCGACCATTCGTTTGGCCAGCGCGAAGGGTTACCGTGTGCTGCGCGCCAAGCGCCGCGGAGGCTAAAGGATCGCGCCAGCGTGGACCAGGACCGCGGGGCCGGTCAGTTCGACCACGTCGTCGATCATGCGAACCCAGAGGCAGCCGCCCGGGACCTGGACGGTCCACGTGTCCGGGGCGCCCGCGCCGGCCCTGGCCCAAGCGGCCAAGGCCGCGGCCGCCGCGCCGGTGCCACAGGATTGGGTCTCACCCGAACCGCGCTCGTGGACGCGCATCCGGATCGACGCGCGTTCCCTGTCGACCACCATGAACTCCACGTTGGCGCCGCCTTCGGGGGCGGGCTCGATCACGGGCGGGCAGCTCAGATCCAACCGCGCCAGCTCCTCCGCCTGCACCGCCACCACGACGTGCGGATTGCCCACGTTGACACTCAAACCGCCGGCTGGACGGTCCAAGCCCTGGGCGAAGACCTGGCAGTCGCAGCCGCGCCGCACCGCGCCCTGGCCGCCGCAGAAACGCCATTTGCCGAGGTCGACCGCGTACATGCCGTCCTGGCAACGGACCAGCACACAGCCCGCCCGGGCGCCGATCAACACGCTGTCCGAATCGCCCAGCCGGGCCAAGCCCTGAGCCCGCAAGAACTCGACGAACACACGGATGCCGTTGCCACACATCTCCGCCAGGGACCCGTCCGAATTGCGGTAGTCCATGAACCATTCCGCGCCCGCCTCCGCCGCCGCGGCGGCCGTGGGGACGTCGGCGAGCGCCGCCGAGCGGACCGCCCGGATGACGCCGTCGCCGCCCACGCCCCGCCGGCGATCGGCCAGCGCTCTGGCCAGCTCGGCGGTCAGAGGGAATTCGCCTGTCGGGTCGGAATAAAGAACGAAGTCATTGCCGGTGCCGTGGCCCTTCGTGAAGGCCAGCCCGGTCGGCAACGCCGCAACGCCGTTTGACACCCGGCAAGCATAAGTCCTGCGACTGGAAAGCATCACAGACAGGGGGAGACGGACCGCCGCCCGCCCGCCGCGTCCCGCTCAAGACGCGGCAGAGCGGACGGCTCGGCGGCAGCCGCAGCCGCCGCCGGCTCAGGCCTGGCCAAGTCCTTGGACGTTGATCAGGCAGTCGGGATTCTAGTACACGCGAGCGCACGTTCCAGCAGGTCAGGTTCGCTCGAATCGAGCCAGACGATCCGGGGGTCGCGTCTGAACCAACGCCTTTGGCGCCGCGACAGCTGTCTGGTGCGCAGCGCGATCCGTTCGGCCGCCTCGTCGGGTGTCGTCAGGTCGTCCACCACATCGAGCGCCTCCTTGTAGCCGATCGCCTGCCGCGCGGTCCGGCCGTCCCTCAGGCCCGCGCCGACCAGGGCGCGCGCCTCGTCGATCAGCCCGCGGCGCATCATCCAGCGCGTCCGGCCCGCGATGCGTCGATCCAGCGTCGCGTCGTCCAGATCCAAGCCGACGATGCCGACCGGTCGCCACGGCGTGCGTTCCGGCAGCCGCGCGGAGAACGGTTGGCCGGTCAGCTCGACGACTTCCAAAGCCCGCGCCAGCCGGCGGACGTTCCCGGGGAGGATCGACGCGGCGGCGACTGGGTCCAGGCGCGCCAGTTCGGCGTGCAGGCGCGGACCGCCGAGCTCCGCGCCAAGCGTCTCCCATTTGGCGCGGATGGCGCCATCGGTGGCCGGGAACTCGATCAGGTCGACGACAGCCCGGACGTACAGTCCCGACCCGCCGACCAGCAGCGCCGTCCGGTCGCGCGCCCAAATCGCCTCGATGTCGGCGCGGGCGCGGCGCTGGTAGGCGGCGACGGACGCCTCCTCGGTCAGGGCCAGCACGTCGATCTGGTGGTGCGGGATGCCGCGCCGCAGCGGGACGGGCGTGCGGGCGGTGCCGATCTCCATCCCTCGGTACAGCGCCATCGAGTCCGCGTTGACGATCTCGGCGCCGATCCGCTCCGCCAGGTCCAGGGCGAGCCCGGTCTTCCCGGCCGCTGTGGGACCGACCAAGACGATGAACGAAGCCCGGTCAGACGGCATCGGGCAGCCTCTCGGCGATCAACTGGGCCAAGTGGATGCCCTCCCGGCCCGCCAGGTCGGCGGCTTGCGCGCGGCAAGAGAAGCCGTCGGCGAGGAAGACCGCGTCCGGGGCTTCCGCGAGCGCGGGCAGGAGCGAACGTTGCGCCACCTTGACGGACACCTCGTAGTGGCCGCGCTCCAGCCCGAAACCGCCGGCCATGCCGCAGCAGCCGCGCAACTCGCCGACCTCGGCGCCCAGCGCGGCGAGCAGCTGGCGGTCCGCGTCCCAACCCATCACGGCGTGGTGGTGGCAGTGGGGTTGCGCCACCACTTGGACGCCCGCGAGGCTCGGCGGCGTCCAACCCTCGGCCAGATCCGTGACCAGCACCTCGGCGAGGGTCTTGGCCGCGCGGGCCACAGCGGCGGCGCGTGGATCGTTTGGGAGAAGGTCGACCAGGTCGGAGCGCAGCACGGCGACGCAGCTCGGCTCGACGCCGACGATCGGCACACCGTTCACCGCGAACGGGCCGAGCACGTCCAACAGGGCGCGCAGGCGGCGCTTCGCGCCGCGCAGTTGGCCGGTCGAGATCCAGGTCAGACCGCAGCAGGCGCCCGGCGGGACCAGGTGGACGGTGTGCCCGGCGGCGGTCAGGACCCGCACCGCGGCTTCCGCCGCCTCGACCGCCATGTGCGAACTGAACGAGTCCGCCCACACCAGCACCGGGCCGGGACCGTGCGGCGCGTCGGCGGCCAGGTCCGCGCTGTCCTGCGCGGTCGGGACGCCTTGGGCGGCGGCCCTGACGCTGAGGGGCTCGCGGGCGAGACGCGGGAGGCTGCGCCGCGGGTCCAGCCCGCCGGCCCTCAGCAGCAGCTTGCCGAGGATCGGGGCGCGGGGCGCCAGGTTCGCGGCGGCCGGCATCCGTCCCGCGAGGGCCGCCCAGCGGGGCAACCAGCCCAACAGGTAGTGCGTCCGCGGCCGGATGCGGCCGCTGAAGCGGCGACACAGCACCTCCGCTTTGAGGCGCGCCATGTCGACAGCGGCCGGGCAGTCCCGCGAGCAGGCTTTGCAGCCGAGGCACAGTTCAAGGGCCTCGGCCAGCTCCGGCGCGGCTAGGCCGGGGCCGATCAAGTGGCCGTTGAGGGCCTCTTGGAGCACCCGGGCACGGCCCCTGGGGGAATCCTTGTCCTGGCCGGTGGCCAGGTACGACGGGCACATGAAAGGGCTGGTCGCGGTGACACACTTGGCGAGGCCCACGCAGCGGTGCGCCGCGCCGGTCAGGTCGCCGCGGTCGGCCGCGAACGCGAAGCCGCCGCGCGCGGGGGTGGGCCGGGCCGCCGGGCGGCGCATGTCCGCGTCGATCGGGGCGACCCGCCCGCGTCCGGCCGCGCGCGGACCCCGGCCCGCCACGCCGCCTGCCTCGCCGCCCGCATCACCGCCCGCTTCACCGCCTGCCTCGCCGCCTGGCGACGCGCCCGGCCGGCCGGCCTCAGCCGCGCCTTCGTCGCTCGCCACGATGACGCCCGGGCCGAGGAGCCCCAGTGGGTCGAACAGTCCTTTGACCTGCCGCATCACATCGATCGCCGCGGGCGAGAACATCAGGCCGAGCAGTTGCGAACGGGCGCGGCCGTCGCCGTGCTCGCCGCTGAGCGAGCCGCCATGCCGCGCCACCAAGGCGCCGGCCGCCTCGATGAACTCCCTGAAGACGCGCGTGCCGCGCGCCAGCGGGAAGTCGATCCTGATGTGCACGCAGCCCTCGCCGAAATGCCCATACGCGATGCCCCCGAGGCCGGCGTCCGCGAGCAGGTCCTCGAACTGCCTCAGGTAGGCGCCCAGCCGCGCGGGCGGCACGGCGGCGTCCTCGAAGCCGACGTGACCCTCACGCCCGGATGGCGTGCGGCCGGCGAAGCCGGCGCCGTCTTCCCGGATCCGCCAGAGCGCGCGGGACAGCGGACCGTCCGGCAGCACGATCCCGTCTAACGCGCCCGCGTCCCGCCTGACCGCCCCAGCCGTGCCCGGGTCTTCGACCTCGACCATCAGCCACGCCCCGCCCGCGGGCAACTCGGGCGCGGGGCCGACCTGGCGTTCGTACGCGCCCACGAGCCGCGCGTCGAGCCCCTCCAGCGTGAGGGGCCGATGCGGCAGGATCGCGGGGACGGAGTCGGCCGCCTCAGCCAATGTGGCGTAGCCCAACACGACCAGCGAGGGCTGCCGCGGCGTCGGCGTGAGCCTCAACGTCGCAGCGGTCACCAAGGCGAGCGTCCCCTCGCTGCCGACGAGGGCCTTGGCGAGGTCCGCGCCGTTCTCGTCGAGGAGGTGCTCCAGGCCGTAACCGCTGACCTGGCGGCCGAAGCGGCCGAACTCGGCCCGGATCACGGGGGCGGCGCGGGCCACCAGCTCGGTCAGCCCCGGGACCTGTGCCACGGCGCCGGCGCGCGCCTCGACGCGGCGGCCCCGCCCGTCGATCGCTGTGATGGCCTGCACGTTGTCCGCGGTGCGCCCGTAAGCCACCGAGTGGCTGCCGCACGCGTTGTCGCCGATCATCCCGCCGATGGTGCAGCGGGAATGGGTCGCGGGGTCGGGGCCGAACCGAAGGCCGTGCGGTTTGAGCGCCCGCTGCAAGGAGTCCAACACCACCCCCGGCTGGACGCGGGCCAGGCGGCCCGTCACGTCGATGTCGAGGACGCGGTTCAGGTGCCGGCCCGTCGCCACCACTATGCCTGGGCCCACAGCGTTGCCGGCGCAGGACGTGCCCGCGCCGCGCATCGTGACGGGCACGTCGAACTGCCGGGCGACGTCGCCCGCGGCCGCGACGTCCAACTCGTCGCGGGGGAACACCACGACCCGGGGCACGACGCGGTAGTTGCTGGCGTCGCTCGAATAGATCCCGCGGGTCAGGCCGGTGGCGTCCACTTCGCCTCGCATCACCCGGCGCAGGGCCTCAGCCAGGGCCTCAGTCAGGGCGTCGGCGGCGCCTGAGGACCGCGCCGCGGCCATGGCGCCTGGGGGGTTCACAGCGTCTAAGTCTCCCATGGCGGCGCGTCGCGCCGCCCATCCGCCCAGCCGCCCAGCCGTGGAAAGGCGACAAACTCACGGCGTGAATCCGGTGCGTCCGCGCCAGGGCGGCGCCGGCGCCAGGCCCGTAACGTGGCCCAAGTGACTCTAGATCCGACCGCGGCCGCTTGGCGTGCCACCGCTTCCCACACGCTGTCCGACATCCCGCGGCGCTCCGCCGGCCGCCACCCGGACAAGCTCGCCGTGATCGACGACGCCACCGGCGCCCAGGTCACCTTCCGCGAGCTGGACCGCCTCGTCGACGCGGCGGCCGCCGCGGCGCAGCGCGCAGGCGTCCGCCCCGGCGACGTGGTCGCCCTCCTCTCCCGCAACTGCTGGCAGCTCGCGGTGCTCCCGTTCGCGACCGCGCGAGCCGGCGCGATCCTCGCGCCGATCAACTTCCTCCTGTCAGCCGAGGAGGTCGCCGCGGCCATCGCCCTGGCCAAGCCGCGCGCGCTGATCGTCGAGGAGCATCTGATCGACGTGGCCCAAGCGGCGCTCGACCTGGCCGAAGCCCAAGGCGCGGTGGGCGCTGGGACGCTGCGGGTCGGGATCGTGCCGGGGCAACGTGCGGCGCGTCACGGCTGGGGCGATCTGGGCGAGTGGTTCGCCGAGAAGCGCGCGCCGGAGCCGGTGACGCTCGCGGACACGGACGTGGTGCGGTTGATGTTCACCTCGGGGACGGAGGCGCGCCCGAAGGCGGTGCGGCTCACGTCGCGGTCGCTGATGTGGCAGTACATGTCGACGACGGTCAGCGGCTCGATGGCGCCGACGGACGTGGATCTGCACTTCATGCCGCTTTACCACTGCGCGCAACTCGACGTGTTCCTGATCCCCGACATCTACTTGGGCGCCACGAGCGTGATCCTCGCCTCGGCGGGGCCGGCGCGGATCTTCGGCGCGATCGAGCGCCACGGCGTCGACAAGATGTTCGCCACGCCGTCGAAGTGGATCGAGCTGCTGCGGTCGCCGGCGTTCAGCTCGGAGCGTCTCGCGGGCCTGAGGAAGGGGTATTACGGCGCCGCCGCCATGCCAGTGCCGGTCCTGCGGGAGCTGGCGGAACGCCTCCCCGGCCTTCGGCTGTGGAATTTCTACGGCCAGACCGAGATGTCGCCCGCCGCCTCGATCCTCCCGCCCGAGGATCAGCTCGTCTACCCCGGGTCGGCCGGGCAGCCGGCGCTCAACGTCGAGATGGCGATCCTCGATCCGCGCGATCGCCCGATGCCGACCGGCCAGGTCGGCGAGATCGCGTTCCGGTCGCCGCACGCCTGCGCCGGGTACCTCGACGATCCGGAAGGGACGGCAGAACTGTTCCGGGGAGGCTGGCTCCACACCGGCGACCAGGGGTATCGCTCGGAGTCGGGGCGGTATTACTTTGTCGACCGCGTCAAGGACACTGTCAATGTGGGCGGCGAGAAGGTCGCCTCGCGGGAGGTCGAGGAGGTGGTGTATCGCTTGGAGGCCGTCCAGGAGGTCGCCGTGATCGGCGTGCCGGACGCGCGCTTCGGCCAGGCGGTGGCCGCGGTGGTGGTCCCCCGGCAGGGCGTCGCCCTCACCTGCCAGGATGTCGTCCGGCATACGCGCGCCCACCTGGCCGCCTTCAAGTGCCCGAAGCACGTCGTCGTGGTCGACACGCTGCCGAAGAACGCCTCCGGGAAGATCCTGAAGCGGGAGTTGCGGCAGCAGTGGGGGACGCTCGGCGCCGAGACGGCCGTGTGACGCGTCATTCGGCTGGCGGCAGCTGGACCAGCGGCGGCGGGGGCAGCGTCGAGCCGCATCTGGGCTGGGCGCCTCTCACATCGTGGTCGCAGGTCGGATGTGGTCTCACGTCCGACCAGCCGATCGAATAGGCCGGCAGCGCGACTGTCATCGCCCGGCCGGCGGTGGACGGTGTGTCGCCCGCGAGGCCCTGGAGCACCTGGCCGACAGCCAAGCCCGCCGCCGTGGACGCGAGACACGGGTCCTCGCCGCGCCCGGCGACCGCGGACCGCGAGAACCGTTGCGTCGCGAGGGACGGCCAGGCGGGGTCTCGCTCGGCGGCCCAGAGACGCACGCAGCGCAGGCAGGCCCCCGCGCCCGCACCGACCCAGGGGCCGCAGGCGATCTCGAGTTCGCCGACGACGACAGAGAGGTGCGGCACGCCGTGCCGCGCCATGAAGGCAGACCGGTTCGGGTCAGCCACCTCGTAGTCCACCAGCACCGCCGCGTGCGGGCGGCGCCACTTGCCGAGCACCCGTGTCGCGCAGCCCAGTTCCCGCAGCCGCGGCGCCAGAGCGTCGGCGCGCGGCAGGCCGACATCGCGATGCCCGAAGACGGGCCCGCGGTCCCTTGGGGCCACCGGCTTGGGATCGCACAGCTGGAGGTGGCCCACGCCGGCGTTCGCCAACCCGAGGGCCACCAGCGCGCCGGTCCGGCCCAGGCCATAGACCGACACGCATTGCGCCTGGCGGCGGGCCAGGCGCTGCCAGCCGTTGGCTTCGACGAGCGAGCGGGAGTCGGCCTCCGCCGCGAGCAGGTCCCGCAGCTCGGGGCGCACCCTGAGCTCCGCCGAGCAGCTCCGCGGGGCCGATTCGAGGAGCCCCGCCTCGGCCAGGGCCCTGATCAGCTGATCGGCGCGCTCGGACGGCGCGCCCGCCTGTTCCAACGTGTGCCGCAGCCCGGCGGGGGTCTGGTCCGATTCGAGCATGCGCAACACCTCGAACTCCGCCGGGTGGGACAGCTCCACCACCAAGGCGAGCCGCGGGTCGAAGCCCACCTGCGCTTCGCCCGGGCCCCGCCAAAAGACACGCAAACCGCTCTTCAGACGCACGGTCCACACCATCCAATCGAAATCGAGCCCAGACCGCCGAAACCAACGCCCACCACTGTGCCCGCAAGGCCCGGCGAAGCGCTGGCGCGGCCGGGGGCTCTGTGGACAATGGGTTGGGCTTGTCGAAACCGCCTGGCAGCGGCCCAAGGCGCGGCGCCAGCACAGTCCTCACGGGTCTCATGCGCGGGTTCGGGCGGCCACCGGCCCGGCGCGACATCGGCGAGCGCACCAGCCAAAACACCCGCCGGCTCTGGCCCTGCCGGGGATCAGGCCCCAAGGTCCCGCCCGGCGGGCTCGGCGTCACGCTAGCCGCGCCGATCCCGCGGCAAGCTGACCTAAACATTTCTTTATCGGGTGGCGCGCCTAGCAGAATCCCCCACGCGCCGGGGCCAGGCCTCGCCGCCGATCAGGCCCTCGCGGTCCCACTGGCGGCCGGGGATGCGGCGGCTAGGCTCTTGGGCGGGTCGGGCCGGCCTCACGCCCGCCACACGAGAACAGGAGCGATCATGCGCGGTTTTGGAATGCGCGCCATCAACGACATCGGCTGGCTCGAGAAGGACCGTCCCGTATGCGGGCCGCTCGACGCCATCGTCCGCCCGACAATCATCGCGCCGTGCAGCTCGGACGTGCACGTCGCGCACGGCGGATCAGGGCCAAAAGAGAACCTCATCCTCGGCCACGAAGCGGTGGGCGTGGTCGAAGAAGTGGGACCGTACGTCAAACGGTTCAAGGTGGGAGACCTGGTGGCAGTCCCCTGCGTCACGCCGAACTGGCTGTCCCGCGGCGTCCAGAACTTCCGTTCGTTCTCCCACGACAGGGGCCCGTTCGGCTCGTTCAAGTTCGTCGGCGAGAAGGACGGCGTCATGGCCGAGTTCTTCCATGTCAACCAGGCCGACCCGAACCTCGCGCACATCCATCCGGGTGTGGCGCCCGAAGCCGCGCTCATGACCGTGGACATGATGTCGACCGGGTTCCACGGCGTCGAACTGGCCGATGTCGGCATCGGCGAGAAGGTCGTCGTGATCGGGATCGGGCCGATCGGGCTGATGGCGATCGCCGGCTCCGCGTTGCGTGGCGCCAGCCAGATCATCGCCGTCGGCACCCGCCCCAGGGCACGCAAGGTCGCGTTCGAATACGGCGCCAGCGACGTCATCTCGTACAAGGACGGTCCCCTGGACGAGCAGGTCATGGAGCTGACCCGGGGCAAAGGCGTCCACAAGGTGATCGTGGCGGGCGGCAACCCCGAATCGTTCGCCCAAGCCATCCGGATGACCCGCCCGAACGGCGTGATCTCGAACGTGAACTTCTTCGACATCAACGACAAGCTCGCGATCGCGCCGCTCGACTGGGGCCTTGGGATGGCCGACAAAGACATCCGCGGCAGCTTCTGCCCGGGTGGCGGCAAACGCATCCAGCGGCTCATCAACATGATCGAATACGGCAGGATCGACCCGACCCGGATGATCTCGCACCGCTTCAGGGGGCTGGACGCGGTCGAGGAGGCTTTCAACCTGATGGACAAGAAGGCCCCGGACCTGATCAAACCGATCGTCTACATCGACTGACGAGGCTCGCCGCCGCCGCGTGGGTCAGCCACGCAGGTACCAGACCGCCAACTGGGTGCGGCTGCGCAGCCCGGTCTTCGCCAGGATCGCGCTGATGACGTTGCGCACAGTGCCCTCGGACAAGAACGCCCGCTCGGCGATCTCGCGGTTGTCGAGGCCCTCGCCCACGAGTGCCGCGATCTGAGCCTCGCGTTCGGTCAGCCGCTCCATGCCGGGAGCGCGCCCGCCCGGGGACGCCACCAGGCCGTCGATGCGCCCGATCACCTCCGTGCCGAAGACGGTCCCGCCGGCCATCACCGTCCGCAGCGCCGGCGCGATGGCGGCCACCTGCTGCTTGACGAGGTAGCCCTTGGCCCCCATGCGGAGCGCGGCCATGATGTAGGAGTCGTCCACGAATGTGGTCAAGAACACCACGCGGGCGCCCGGCGACCGCTGAAGGATCGCGGCGCCCGCGCTGAGCCCGCTCCGCTCCCCCATCTGGATGTCCAGCAACGCGATGTCCGGCGCGACGGCGCCCCACAGCCGCACCGCCTCCGCCGCGTCGCCAGCGGTCGCGACCACGTCGAGGTCTTCGGCGGCGCCCAAGATGGTCGCGAGCGACGCGGTCACGAAGGGGTCGTCGTCCGCGAGCAACACGGCGATCCGCCCGCCGCTCACGCCGCCACCGCCCCGGCGCGCCGACCTGGGACGCCGATGCCGTCCAAGGCGCCGAAGCCCCCCGCGCCGCCAGTTTCCGCCACTGCGCCGCCAGTTTCCGCCACCGCGCCGCCAGCCTCCGCC
>JAITLE010000117.1 GCA_031278075.1 Bifidobacteriaceae bacterium
TTGACCAGGCCAGCTTGATCGCCAAGATGATCGGCCGTGAATTCGAAGCTTTCCACGCTTCCCACCGGCAGGCGGCCGACACCGCGGGCGAGTCGACAGCCGAGGTCACCTTGGCCGCCGAACAACTGGGCCGCCGCGGCGCCATCGCCCCGACCACCCTGGCGCTGCGGAAGGGGGAGGTGGTCGGGTTCGCGGGCCTCCTCGGCTCCGGGCGCACCGAACTGGCCCGCCTCCTGTGCGGAGCGGACCGCGCGGACAGCGGCGGCGTGACCGTGAACGGCAAGAAGGTGACGTTGGCCTCGCCCGCCGTGGCCCTGTCCCACAGGATCGCGCTGTCATCGGAGAACCGCCGGGACGAGGGCGTCATCGGCGACTTCACAGTGCGCGAGAACATGATCCTGGCCAAGCAGGCCGGGCGCGGCTGGCTGCGCCGTCTGAAGCGCAAAGACCAGGACGAACTCGTCGAGAAATACTTCAAAGCGTTCGACATCCGGCCGCCGGACCCGGACCGGCTGGTCCGTTTCATGTCCGGTGGGAACCAGCAGAAAGTGCTGCTGGGCCGCTGGCTCGCCACCAACCCGGAGGTGTTGATTCTCGACGAGCCGACCCGCGGCATCGACATCGGCGCCAAGGCGGACATCCAAAACGCGGTCCGCGAGCTGGCGGACTCGGGGGTGACCGTAGTCTTCATCTCCTCAGAACTAGAAGAGGTGGTGCGCCTCGCCGACAGGATCGTCGTGCTGAAGGATCACAAGGTCATAGCGGAGCTGAACAACACCGAGGACGTGACCGTGGAGGTAATTGTCGACATAATCGCGAGAAGGGGGCAGGCGCAGTGAACCGGATCAAGCAAATCCTGCGGGTGCCGTGGATAGGCGCGATCGCCGCGATCCTGTTGCTCCTCGTGATCGACCTGGCCAAGGACCCCACCTACCTGTCCGTCACCTACAACTCCACCCTGGGGAACCTCGTCGGCAACGTGATCGACATCCTGCGAGCGGCCGCGCCGGTGCTGATGATCTCGATTGGAATGCTGCTCGTCATCGCCACCGCTGGGATCGACCTGTCCGTCGGATCCGTGATGGCGGCCTCTGGCGCCGCCGCGATGCAGTTCTTGAGCAGCGCGGCCCACCCGGAGTCGCTCGGAACGGCGATGACGGCGCTCGCGCTCGCGCTCCACCTCGGCACCGCGCTGGGCACCATCAGCGGCCTGCTGGTGACTGTGGTGGGCCTCCAGCCGTTCATCTCCACGCTGGTGATGATGCTCGGCGCGCGCGGCCTCGCCAAGGTGATCACCAACGGCCAGAACGCGCGCGCGGTGTCCGCGCCGTTCCGCTTCATCGCGAACGGCTACATCTTCGGCTTCCCTGTGGTGTTCCTGATCGCGGTGGCGGTGGTCCTCCTGATCGCCTTGATGTGCCGCCGCACCGCGCTTGGCATGATGATCGAGGCTGTCGGCCTGAACCCCAGGGCGTCGCGCCTCGCCGGATTGCGCGCCCGCGGCCTGATCCTGATCACGTATACCATCTCGGGGCTGCTGGCGGCCATCGCCGGGGTCTTCGCCACCGCATCGGTGATGGTGGTGGACGTGTCGAACACCGGCTACCTGATGGAGATGGACGCGATCCTGGCCGTCGTCATCGGCGGCACGTCGCTGGCCGGCGGCAAATTCTCGATCGGCGGCGCGGCCGCCGGCGCGCTCTTGATCGCGACACTCGACAAGACCGTGACGTTCGTGGGGATCTCGTCCTCGGCCACCCCGGCGTTCAAAGCGGTCGTGATCATAGCCCTGTGTCTACTCCAGTCGCAGCGGGTGCGAACATGGCTGGCGGGCATGCGGTCCCGCCGCGGGCCCGCCAGCGCGGCGCCCGCTGGCCCAGCCGGCATCGAGCCTAAGGGGGTGGCGGCATGAGCGATCCGACAGGTGGAGCCCCGTTGGTTCCCGAACCGCAGCCCGAACCCAAGCGCGCCGGCGCGCGGGTGGCCGCAAACGTCCCCGGCCGCCGCGGCGGCCGCCCCGCCCGGGTCGGCCGTGGCGCCGGGGCGCCGCGCGACCGCTTCAGGATCAACCGTGCCATCCTGCCCACCCTGGCCGCGTTGGCGATCTTCATCGCCATGCTGGTCTTCGGTCAGCTGCGCTATGGGCACATCTTCCAATACAGCACCTTGTCGAACCTGGTGATCAACAACGCGCAGATGATCATCCTCGCTGTCGGGCTGACGTTCGTGATCATCACGGGCGGCATCGACTTGTCGGTCGGCGCCGTCGTCGCGCTCTCCTCGGTGTCTGGTGTGTTGCTGTCGCAACAGGGCTGGCCCGCGGCCGTCGCTGTGCCCATAATGATCGGGATCGGCCTGGCGTGCGGCTTGCTCTCCGGGACGCTGGTCCGATTCTTCGGCGTGCAGCCGTTCATCGCGACACTCGCGGTGATGTTCTTGGCGCGCGGACTGGCGTCGATGCTTTCGACCAAACCGGTGCGCCTGCCTGACGGTTCCGGGATTCTCGCGTTGGGGGAGCCGATCAAGTTGGTCGACGGCCCCAAAGTCAACGATTTGACGGTCAGCGCCGGTGTGATCATCGCCGCCGTGGTCGTGGTCGTGGCGTATTTCCTGCTGCAGCGGACGCGCTTCGGACGCACAATTTACGCGATCGGCGGCTCTGAGCAATCCGCGGAGTTGATGGGCTTGCCGGTGCAACGCACCAAGCTGCTGATTTACGCCCTTTCTGGCACCTTGTCGGGAATCGCGGCGGTGGTGTTCACCGCGCGCCTCGGGATCGCTCAGAACATCACCGGCCTGGGGTGGGAGCTCGACGCCATCGCGTCGACGGTGATCGGCGGCACGCTGTTGACCGGCGGCGCGGGTTACGTGCTCGGCTCAGTGGTCGGCTCGTTGGTGTTAGGCCTGATGGTTGTGCTCATCACCCGCGACGGTGGTGTCCCACCTGAGGCGACGACTATCATCACGGGCGGCATACTGTTGATGTTCGTGGTTCTGCAGCGCGCTGTGGTGAGGCAGCGCAAGTGATAGCCGCAGTTCGTTTTCCAGCGTTTGACGCCAAGGAGGAGTGAAGTTTTGGCCGTGCACGACGCCGTCCCGGCGGGCATAGTGGAGCGGCTGCGCCGCGAGGTGGCGGAGCTCCATAAGGAGCTGACCCGATATGGGCTGGTGGTTTGGACCGCGGGCAACATCTCGGCGCGCGTCCCCGGGGCGGACCTGATGGTGATCAAACCGTCGGGAGTGTCTTATGAGGAGCTCACGCCGGAGGCGATGGTGGTGACCGATCTCGACGGCGAATTGGTCCAGGGCGAGTTCGCCCCGTCCTCCGACACCGCCGCCCACGCCTACGTCTACCGGAACCGGCCGGACGTCGGCGGGCAGGTCCACACGCACTCGCCTTACGCCACCGCTTGGGCGGCCCGGCGTGAGCCGATCCCCTGTGTCTTGACCATGATGGGCGACGAGTTCGGCGGCGAGATCCCGGTGGGCCCGTTCGCGTTGATCGGCGACGATTCGATCGGCCGGGGGATCGTCGAGACGCTGGCCCGTTCGCGCTCCAAGGCGGTGTTGATGGCTAACCACGGAGTGTTCACCGTGGGACGGGACGCGAGAGCCGCCGTCAAAGCCGCCGTGATGTGCGAGGAGGTCGCCCGCACCGTCCACCTGGCCCGCGCTCTGGGCGAGCCGGCGCCGATCCCGCAGGACCTGGTCGACCGCTTGTACGACCGCTACCAAAATGTTTACGGCCAAACCGGAGGCCAGGCGGCCCAGCCGCCGACCATCCCCCAAGCCAACCAAGACCTAACCAACCAGCCACCCGAGGAAGCGATCCCGACATGACCAACTCCGAGCCCGAACTGTGGTTTCTGACCGGCAGCCAGGAGTTGTATGGTCCAGACACCCTCGAGCAAGTCGCCGTCGACTCGAGAGGTCTCGCGCGGCAACTAGACCAGGCGGGCCTCGCCGCGAAGGTCGTCTGGCGCCCGGTCCTGGTCTCCAAAGAGGCGATCCTGAAAACCATCCAGGAGGCGAACGCCGCGCCGAATTGCGTCGGCGTGATCGCCTGGATGCACACGTTCTCGCCGGCCAAGATGTGGCTGGCCGGTCTCGCCGCGCTACAGGTCCCGCTGCTCCACCTGCACACCCAGGTCGCGGACGCCCTGCCCTGGGCCACAATCGACATGGACTTCATGAACCTGCACCAGTCCGCGCACGGCGACCGTGAGTTCGCCTACGCCGTGGCGCGCGTCGGGGCGCCGACCAAAGCTGTGGTGGGCTCGGTGCGGGACCCGCGCGTCATCGGGCGGGTCGACGCCTGGGCCCGCGCCGCCGCCGCGCACGCGGACGCCCAAACCGCGCGTCTGGTGCGCTTCGGCGACAACATGCGCGATGTGGCGGTCACCGAGGGCGACAAAGTGGAGGCGGAACTCGTGTTCGGCGCCAGCGTCAACACGTTCGGCGTCACAGAGCTGGCCGATGCCGTCGCCGCGGTTCCGGCAGCGGCCGCCGAGGCGCTCGCCTTGGAATACGAGGACCTGTACCAGGTGGCGCCCGAGCTTCGCCGTGGTGGCGAGCGCCACGAGTCGCTCGTCTACGGCGCGATGCAGGAGATCGCGTTGCAGGGCTTCCTGGAGGAGCGCGGCGCCACCGCTTTCACCACCAACTTCGAGGATCTGGCGGCGTTGCGCCAACTGCCCGGCCTGGCTGTGCAGCGCCTGATGGCCGCCGGGTACGGCTTCGGCGCCGAGGGCGACTGGAAGACTGCGCTGCTGGTCAGGCTCGCCAAGGTGATGGGCCGCGGTCTGCCGGGTGGCGCCTCGCTGATGGAGGATTACACCTACAACCTGGTGCCCGGCGAGGAGAAGACCCTTGGCGCGCACATGCTCGAGGTCTGCCCGTCGTTGACGACCGCGCAGCCCACCCTGGAGATCCACCCGCTCGGGATCGGCGGGCGCGAGGATCCGGTGCGCTTGGTGTTCGACGCGGACCCCGGCCCCGCCGTCGTGGTGGGGTTGGCCGACATGCGGGACCGGTTCCGCCTCACTTTGAACACCGTCGAAGTGGTCGAACCCGACGCGCCCTTGCCGAAGCTCCCGGTGGCCCGCGCCGTGTGGCGCGGCGAGCCGGACTTCCACACCGCGGCGGAGTGCTGGCTCGCCGCCGGCGCGCCGCACCACACTTGTTTGACGACCGCGGTCGGCTTGGAGGTCTTCCAGGATTACGCCACGATGGCCGGCGTGGAGTTGGCGGTGATCACAACAGGTGTCACGGGCTGGGACTTCCGGCGTCAACTGCGCTGGGAGCAGGCGTATCACCGGCTGGCGGGGGGCGTGCGGTGAGCACCGCAGCCGAGCCGGCCGCCACCGGGGCAGGCGCCATCGAGGCGCGGGCGGCTGTCGAGGCCGGGGCCACCGCGCTCGGGATCGAGTTCGGGTCGAGCCGGGTCAAAGCGGTTCTGACCGGCCCGGACAACAAGGTCCTGGCCTCAGGTGTGTTCGATTGGGAGAACCAGTTCGTGGACGGACTGTGGACCTATCCGCTGGACTCGGTGTGGGAGGCCTTGCGCGGCAGCTATGCGGCGTTGAAGCGCGATGTGCTGGAACGTCACGGACTGCGCTTGACGCGAGTCGGCGGCATCGTGCTCTCGGCGATGATGCACGGCTACCTGGCTTTCGACGCGGCGGGGGAGCTGCTGGTCCCGTTCAGGACCTGGCGGAACACGAACACCGCGGCGGCGGCGGCCGTCCTGAGCGAGCGGCTGGGCTGCAACATGCCGCTGCGTTGGTCGGCGGCGCACCTTTACCAAGCGATGCTGGACCGCGAGCCGCACGTGCCGCGGGTCGAGTTCGTGACCACGCTGGCCGGTTACGCGCACTGGCGGTTGACCGGCGAGCGGGTGCTCGGCGTGGGGGACGCGTCCGGCATGCTGCCGGTGTCGGGCGCCCGTCGCTGGGACGCGGCGGCGGTGGCGGGCTTCGACGAGTTGGCGCGCGCCGCGGCGGGCGTGCCCTGGAGCGTCGAGGCGCTCCTGCCCAAGATTCTGCCCGCGGGCGCGGCGGCGGGCCGTTTGACGGCTGAGGGCGCCCGGTTGCTCGACCCGTCGGGTGATCTCGAAGCCGGGATCCCGTTCGGGCCACCTGAGGGCGACGCGGGGACCGGCATGGTCGCGACCGGTTCGGTGGCGCCGCGCAGCGGGAACGTGTCGGTCGGCACATCCGTCTTCGCGATGGTTGTCTTGGAGCGGGCTTTGAGCCGCGCGCATCCCGAGATCGACTTGGTGGCGACCCCCGCCGGCGACCCGGTGGCGATGGTCCACTGCAACAACGGAGCTTCGGAGTTGGGCGCGTGGTGCGCGCTCTTCGGGGAGGTCGCCGAGGTGTTGGGCGTCCCGGTGGACGATGACGTGCTCTTCGGCGCGCTCTTCCGCGCGGCTTTGCGCGGGGAGCCGTCGGCCGGCGCCTTGACCGCGTTCAACTATCTGGCGGGCGAACCGATCACGGGCCTCGCGGAAGGCCGGCCGTTGTTCTTGCGCGCGCCGGACAGCGAGTTCACGTTGGCGAACTTCATGCGCGCGCAGCTGTTCGCGGTCTTCGCGACTCTGCGGCTCGGGATGGACGTGCTAGCAGGCGAGGCGGTGGCGTTGGACCGCATGTTCGCGCACGGCGGCGTGTTCCGGACCGCTGGCGTGGCCCAGCGGCTGCTGGCGGCCGCGCTGGGCGTGCCGGTGGCGGTGGGCGCCACCGCGGGCGAAGGCGGCGCTTGGGGCGCCGCCGTCCTGGCCTGGTACGCCCGCCAAGGGCGGGGCCGTGATTTGGCCGCCTACCTGGCGCAGGACGTGTTGGCTGACGCGGGCGTCACCGTGGTGGAGCCGGACGCGGTCGACGTGGCGGGCTTCGACGAGTTCCTGCGCCGCTTCGTCGCGGCGCTCCCCGCCGTCCGCGCCGCGATCTGAGCCCGAGGCTGAGCCCGAGGCTTAGACCGGTGTGGCGACCAGACGGTCGCCGCGGACGTCGACCCTGAGCGAACGGGTCGGCGCGTCCGCCAACAACACGAGCAACTCTTGCTCGATGTTGCGTTGCAGGTGGCGGGCGCCGAACGCGGGATCGTGGCCGACCCGGGCCAGCCACGGCGCCACCTCGGGCGAAAGCGTGACCACCCAACCCGCTGAGCTGAGACGGGCCGACAGCGCTGTCAACTCGGCGCGGGCGATCTGCTCGATCGCGTCCAAACTGAGCGCCTTGAACACGATGATCTGATCCACACGGTTCAGCAGCTCAGGCGCCATGCGCTCCTTGACCGTGGCGAGCAGGCGGGCCTCGTCGACCTGGCCGACAGCTTCGCCGAACCCGATGGCACGAGATTTGGCCTCCTGGACTCCAAGGTTGGAGGTCATGACGATCACGGATTCCGCGAAGTCGGCGGTCACGCCCCGGCCGTCGGTCAGCCGGCCCGCGTCGAACACCTGCAGGAACAGGTTCCACACGCGGGGATGGGCCTTCTCGACCTCGTCCAGCAGGATGAGGCAGCGGGGCATGGCGGCGACCTTGGTGGTGAGCCAGCTCTCCGGCTCAGTCGAGCCGACATAGCCCGGCGCCGGGCCGGCGATCCGCGAGATCGCCCAATCGTGGGCGTATTCACTCATGTCCAACCGGATCAGCCGGTCGTAGCCGCCGTATTCGACGGCCGCGAGCTCCTTGGCCAACTGGGTCTTGCCGACGCCCGTCGGCCCGATGAACAGGAACACGCCGTTTGGGCGCTCCGGCCTGAGGTCGAGGTGCGCGCTGGTCAGGGTCAACCGTTGGGACACCGCCGCGATGGCCTCGTCTTGGCCTTTGACCCGCTCCCGCAGCGCCTCGGCCAGGTCCCGGGACTCGCCCGTCACCGATTGCCCGCTCGTCTCAGCGGCGAGGTGTGCCACCTCGACGGTCTTCGCGCGTCCCACATAGGCGCGGGCCGACGCCAGGTCCAGGCGCCGGATCGCGAGCCCGGGGTGCGCCGCGCCGTCCGCTTCGACGGCGGGCGCGAGCGCCGCGTCGAGCGCCTCTCGGCTCAGCTCGAGTTGGAAGCGGGCCGCGAGCTCACGGCCCGTCCGCTCCACGATCCCCCTGATCTGCGCTGCTGGGAGTGGGCGGATCGGCACCGTTTGGAGAGTGTCCGCGAGCGCCTGAGACGCCACCGCCAGGCGCGCCGAACAGCGCCGGTTGACCACCACGACGAGTCGGGCGTGCTCGTGGAGCCGCGCCGCCTCGAGCACGTCGAGCAGGTCGCGGTCCGGGTGGTCGGTGGACAAGGACGCGAGCACGTCCAGATCGTCCACCGCGATCACCATCGGCTGCGTCACGTCGGCGAGCACCATCCGCAAGCTCGCGGCCGGGTTGGCGACGATCGTCTCCGGGCCGATCCGCCACATCGCGATCGGCCGTTCCAGGCGCCCGAGCACCTCGGCGACGGCGCTGAGCGTGGTGGTCCGGCCCACGCCTCTGTCCCCGACCAGCGCGGTCACCACTGGTTCCGCTCGCAGGAGTTGGGCCGCGATCTCGAGCGCTTCCCGGGTTCGGCTCTGCGTGGCGCCGCCGACTGGCACCTGGCGGACGACACGCGCGGCGCCCTCGTTCGCGCCGGGCCATCTCTCCACGTCCGGCGCCGTGCCCTCCGCCTCCGCCGGGGCCGGGTCGGGCGTGTCGCTGGGGCGGGCGTCGTCTTGCCCGGCAGGCGGCGTGGAGCCGGCGGCTACCTCGCCGCCGGCCGGGGCTAAGCCGTGCTCGGGTGTCAACACTTCGTGGAGCGAGCGCAATGCGGCGCCGCGGTC
>JAITLE010000167.1 GCA_031278075.1 Bifidobacteriaceae bacterium
CGCGGCGCAGGCTGTGGCGCTGCGCGGGCCGGGCGGGGACATTCTGATACAGGGTGACGCCGTCGGGTTCATCTGGATGGCCGGCGCTCCCGTGGCGACCCTCACGGCCGCGTTCGCCCCGCGGGCTTGGCTGCGTGGCCGCCAGCCGACCGCCGCCGCCACGCCGTCCGCGGCGTCCGCGGCGTCCGCGCCGCCCAGACCACGTCGGTGACCCCGCCCGGCGCCGCCCTGGCCCGCCGCGGGGCCTTCGCCGCGAAGATGCTCGACCCACGTCCGTGATCCCGCACGGCGGCGGCCGGGAGTGTGCGCGACACCTGCCGACGCCCCCGCTTGGCCCCGCTCTCCTTCGGCGCGTCGTGCCGACCCGGTTCCGGCCAACCGCGACTGAAACGGTTCGGTCCCGCGCCGCGGCACGCCGCCGGGCTGCCCGCGATCCGGTGAGACGCCCCGGGGTCATCGCGTGGCGGTGGCATAAGGTTGCTTCAGCACACCCAGTTCCAAGGAGGAGGCAGCGTTGGCCCGGCGGACGACGATCGTTGACGTGGCGAGGGCGGCCGGGGTCTCGTTGAGCACGGCATCGGTCGCGCTGAACGGCCTCCCCGGCGTTTCTGAGGCCAAGCGCGAGCACATCCGGCAGATCGCCCAGGATCTGAAGTATTCCCCGACCCTGCGCGCCCGCGGGCTGGCGGCGAAGCGGGCGTTCGCGATCGGGTTCGTGGTCGAGCGCTCCCCCGAGGTGATGGGTTCCGACCCGTTCTTCGGGGCGTTCATCGCGGGCGTGCAGGAAGCCATCGCGGGCGCCGGCTATGTGATGGTGTTGCAGGTCAGCCCCTCCCCGGAGCAAGCCGCGTGGCTGTATCGGGAGTTCGCGGGGGAACGCCGCGTCGACGGCGTGCTGTTGGATCAGCTGCGGGTCGACGACGACCGGATCGGTCTAGTCCAAGAGCTGGGTTTGCCCGCGGTCGCGATAGCGCCGCCCACCGTCGCGGCGCCGCTGCCGATGCTCTCGCAAAGCGGCGCGCCCGGCATCGTCGAGGTGACCGAGCACTTGATGGCCCTGGGACACCGCGACATAGCCCACATTCGAGGGAAGCTGGAGTACGTCCACTCGGTGGAGCGGCGCACGGCCTGGCGGGACACGCTGGCCAAAGGTGGTCTGCCCGCCGGCGCCGAGTTGCAGGGCGACTTCACGGTGGCGAGCGGCAGCCGCGCGGCCGAGGAGATCCTGGCCATGGACCGCCCGCCGACGGCAGTGGTGTGCGTCAACGATCTGTGCGCGATTGGACTGGTGGCGGGCTTGCAGGCGGCTGGCGTGGATGTGCCGGGGGACATCTCTGTGGTCGGATTCGACGGCATCGAGCTGGCGAACTACCTCCACCCCCGGTTGACCACCGTGCGGACCGCGCCGCAGACCGTGGGGCGAGCGGCGGCCGCGATGCTGCTGGAGCTGATCGACGATCCAGGCCGGGAACCCTGGACTGTCCAATTGGGCCCCGGGCCTTTGGTGATGGGTGAATCGACCGCGCCGCCGCGCGCCGGGGCGCTGCCCGCGGTTCGGCGAAGCGTTTCGTAACGATTCGGTCACGGTGCTTGACGACACAACCGGGGCGTGCCAGCGTAGAGGAACCGAATCGTTTCGGTTACGACACAAAGGAGTGAATATGCGGCAGACGAGCCCACACCCACAACGAGTCCCGCGGCGCCTGGCCGCGTTGGTCGCGGTCGGCGCATTGGCCCTGACGGGCTGCGGCGGCAGCTCAAACGACGATGCGACCAAGCCCCCCGGCGGCACGGCCAGCGGCGACGCTCCCGCCCTGAGCGGCGACCTGAACATTGTGATCTCCTCCGCGGACGCCTCCGACAAGGCGTTCAACGAGCTCAACGAGGCGTTCAAACTCGCCAACCCCGGGGTTGACGCGGTTGTCACATCCGTCCCCAACGACACCTACGACGCGACCAAGGCCGCGCAGATGACGGCCGGCTCCGCCGACATCGTGGTCATCAGCTTCAAGGGCTTCAGGGACACACCGCAATACGCGGCGGACTCAAAGACAGCGGACGTCCTGCTGGCGGAGGCCGGCGGCTACTTGGACTTGACCGATGAGCCGTTCATGGCGAACTACAACCCGTCCCTGATCGAGAGCGTCAAGATCAGCGGCAGGGCCTACGCCGTCCCCACGGGCCTCAGCTACGCCAACGGCGTCTTCTACAACAAGCAGATCTTCGCTGACAACGGCCTTGACATCCCGACCACTTGGGCCGAGATGGAGGCGGTCATCGCCACCCTGCAAGCCGCGTCCATCACCCCGTTTGGGATCGGCGGCAAGGACATCTGGCCGGCCGGCCTGACCATGCTGGGCATCGTCTCGGGCCTTTACCCCTCGGGTGACGCCGAACAGGAGTTGATGGACGGCCTTTGGGGCGGCACCCTGAAACTCGACGAAGGCAAGCAACTCACCGTGATGGAGCGCGTCGAGACGGTGTTCCAAGCCGCGAACAAGAACTTCGCCGGCGAAGGCTACGACGTCCAGCCCTCGGAGTTCGCCCAGGGCAAGTTCGCCATGCTGCCGGACGGCACCTGGAACCACACCGTCATCACGGAAGCGGTGGCGGGCGCCTTCGAGATCGGCTTCTTCCCGATGCCGGGTGGAGACACAGCGGCCGACAACGCGTACCTCAACGGCAAAGTCGAGTTGATGCTCGGCGTCAACGCGGCCAGCAAGAACAAGGAAGCCGCCCTGGCCTGGCTCACGTTCTTCTCCGATCCCGCGAACTACGCTGGGTTCGTCACCGGCGCCGGCTGGGCCTCGTCGCAGCCGGGCATCGCCCAAGGCGAGTTCTTCGACTCGATCGCGGGTTACACGGCGGAGTTCCGCCCCCTGTGGGAGGTCTTCTGGATTCCGAACAACGATTCCGGGGAAGCCGCCCAATATCCGTTCAACTACCCGGCGATCGCCCCCTTGGGCACCCAAAGCGCCGCTGACGCGGCGAAAGCCGCGCAGGAGGCCTGGGCGGCCGGTTTCTAACCGGACCCAAGCCAGGCGATCTCTCCTCATCCGTTCTCGCCGCCGGGTCCGCGGCCAAGTGGGCCGGGCCCGGCGGCGAGAGCCCTGAGACCGGAAGTCGAAACAGTCGTGGCCACATCGTCGTTCCCTTTCCCGCGTCGCGCGCCAGTCAGGTTCACCTTCGCCTTGTCGCTGGTGGTCCTGGTGGTCTTCGCGCTGGTCCCCGCCGGCGCGGTCGCGGTGATCTCCTTCACCGATCTGAAAGGCCTGCCCGGCCTGCCGGTCCATTGGGTCGGCTGGGAGAATTACATCGATTACTTCGGCAAGGGCCACCGCGCCGACAACTGGAACGCGTTCAAGAACACGATCATCTTCGCCAGCTTGACCGTGGTCACCCAGATCACGCTCGCCCTGCTGGTCGCGGTGCTGCTGAACGGCAAACTCAAGGGCCGGAACTTTTACCGTTCGGTGGTGTTCATGCCGACGGTCCTGGGCGTCACGGTCACGGCCTTGGTTTGGTCGCTGATGATGAACCCGTCGGGTGGCCCGATGCAAAGCCTGTTGGGACTGTTCGGCACTGACTCGGCCTTTCTCGGCGATCCGAAGATCGCGCTTTATCTCGTGATCTTTGTGCAAGTCTGGATGAATATGGGGGTCTCGGTGGTGATCTTCATCGCCGGCCTGCAAGCCATCCCCGCTGAGCTGTACGAGGTCGCCACGATCGACGGGGCCTCGTCCAGGCAGGCCTTCTGGTACGTCACGTTCCCGATGCTGGCGCCCTCGGTGACCGCCAACGTGCTGCTCGGGATCGTCTCCGCGATGCAGTCTTACCAGCTGACGTTTGTGCTGACCGGAGCGATGAACAAGGCCACGCAGGTGTTGTCGCTGCAGGTTTACCAGCTCTCATTCGGCACACGCGGCGGCACCGCCCTGACCCAGTCGCAGGGCTATGCCGCGTCGATCTCCATGATCCAATTCCTGCTGGTCGGGGCTATCTCACTGGGCACAATGGTTTGGCTGCGCCGAAGGGAGCGTGTGCTGTGAGCGCTGATCGCGCCGCCGGGCGCCGTGAATCGCACGATGCCGTGCGGCCAGTTGAGCGCGTGGGCGACAGCCCCAGCGCGCCCAGCCGCGCGACGCGCGGCGCCAACCGGCGCGGCCGGCGGATCGGCCGGCGGATCGGCCGGGCGCCGGTCGGGGCGTATCTTTGCGTGGCGTTGCTGATGCTGCTGTTCTTGTTCCCACTGGCCTACCTGGTCAACACGGCGCTGAAAAGCCCCGCCGAATTCATCTCCAATCCCGTGGGGCTGGTCCAGCATCCAAATTGGGAGAACTTCCCCGAGGCTTGGAAGATGGGCAACTTCGGTCGTTATGTGGTGAACACGGCGCTGTACACCCTGGCAGGCGCCGGGATCGGCACCGTGATCGCGTTGACGATGGGTTTCCCGGTGGCTCGCGGGTACATCCGCGGCGCGAAGATCTGGAACGGGCTGTTCGTGTTCGTGATGTTCCTGCCGAACGCCCTGATGACCCAATTCCACCTGCTGATCAAACTGCACATGTACAACACCCAGTTGGGGTACATCCTGATGCTGGGCGTCGGAGTGGGCGTCGGGCCGCTGTTGTTCCGCGGCTTCGTCTTGTCGCTCCCACGGGAGTTGGACGAGGCGGCCGCCGTGGACGGCATCGGCTACTGGCGCTACTTGTTGACGTTTGTGCTGCCACTGTCGAAACCGGCGTTGGCCACAGTGTTCATTTTGCAGGCGGTGTGGATCTGGAACGAGATCATCATGGCCACGATTCTGTTGGCAGACGCGAATCTGTGGCCCATCGCCACGGGCCTGAACGCCTTCAAGGGTCTTTACTCAAACAACTGGGCGCTGCTCTCGGCGGCCACACTAATTGTGGCGGCGCCGCTGATGGTGGGCTATGTGTTCATACAAAAGTACCTTGTCAACGGCGTTGTCGGCGCGGTCAAGGGCTGAGGCGAAAGGGAAAACGCGGTGGATCGAAGCGGCGGATCGGCGCGATGGGCTCCAATTGGGGACGTGCCATACAAAATGGAGCGCGTCGGGCTGTTGATGAGCCCCGAGCCTGGCAACCCCCTTGAGTCCGAGGGCGTGCTCAACCCGGCGACCGCCTGGGGCAGGGACGGGAACCTGTACCTCTACCCGCGGCTGGTCGCGCAAGGCAACGTCTCACGGATCGGCCGCGCCAGGGTCGTGATCGAAGACGGCCGGCCGGTCGGGGTGGAGCGCGAGGGCCTGGCCTTGGAGCCGATCCGCGGCTGGGAGCACGGCACCGCCCACGGCGGCGTCGAAGACCCGCGCGTCAGCCACTTGGCCAGCCTGGGCGTCCACGTCATGGCCTATGTGGCCTACGGCCCCCTCGGGCCGAAGCCCGCCCTGGCGCTGTCCAACGACGGGCGCGATTGGCGGCGCCTGGGCCCCATCACCTTCGAATACGACGACGAACTCGACACCGACCTCAACATGTTCCCCAACAAGGACGTGGCGCTGTTCCCGGAGGTGGTCCCGAGCCCGGACGGGCGGCCCAGCTATGCGATCCTGCACCGGCCGATGTGGGACTTGTCCTTCGCCCGCGCCGGCGAGGCCCCCCCGCTGCCCCTGGGCGTGGAAGACCGCCGGCCCGGCATTTGGATCTCCTACGTTGACCAGGCCGATGCCGTGCGCGACCTCCGCGCGCTGACCAGGCCGCATTCCCACCGGCCGCTGGCCACTCCGGAGCACGCCTGGGAAGACCTCAAGATCGGTGGCGGCGCGCCTCCCCTGCGGGTGCCGGAGGGTTGGCTGTTGCTCTACCACGGTGTGGACGGCCAAATCAACGACCTCGGCTCGTTCGTGCCGCAGGATTCGGTGCGCTACGTGGCCGCGGCGATGCTCCTGGACCCCGACAACCCGGCCCGGGTCCTGGCCCGCAGCGCGGCGCCGCTGCTGGAACCATCCCTGGAAGCAGAGACCATCGGGCAGGTCTGCAACGTCGTGTTCCCGACCGCCGTCGAGGCGATCGAGGGCAACTGGTTCGTGTTCTACGGCATGGCCGACAGCCAGATCGGTGTGGCCCGCCTGGAACGTGATGGCGCCATCCCGTGTGGCGCGCCCGGCGCCGCGGCGCCCGACAGCTGATCGCCGCCGGCCAGTCCCGCCGGCCGGTGAGAGAAAACACTAAGGAGACGAAGATGTCATCTGCAGAAAAGGAGAGACTGACATGACAAGCCACATCTGCGGACGGCGGTGGGCGGCCCTCGCGACGCTGCTGGCCCTGCCGGGCCTCGTCGGGGGGTTCGGCGTGGGCGCGACGCCCGCGCGGGCGGACGGCGCCTCTGCCCTCGCGCCAGAGCCCCAGGTCCAGGCGGCGGTCGCGGTGGTCTCCGGTTTCCCGGCCGCGCCAAGCCCCAGCGCCGCGTTCGACTGGGCGCAGCGCGCGCTGGACTTCGACGAGTTCATCTACACCTGGGACGAGTCCCGTGGCGCGTACCAGACCATCCTCTTGGACGAGGACGCCCCCAACATGGACGGCGGCGACTCTTACAAGATCCCCGCCTACTACGGCGACGCCCGGGTGTCGCTGGCGCAAGGCCAAAACGAGGCGATCGCGCAAATCGCCTCGGTGGTCTCGGCCAGCCTCGTCGGCGTCGACAAGTCCAACCAGGACGGCTGGAACTACGTCGACATGCTGCGCACGTTCTATCACCCCGATCTGGGCGTGGCGCTCAACACCAACAAAGCCGGCCAGGGACCCGGGAACGAGGCGTGGTACACCACCACCGCGAACCTCTTGTACTCGATGCTGGGGCAGCTTTACCCGGACGCGACCGACATGGACACGATCATCCAGTCGATCGCCGACTCCTATTACGACATGGTGGTGCGGTTTGGCGGCGCCGCGGCGGATTTCGGCCCCAACAACTACGACTTCAAGAGCGAGACGCCGTCTTCGACGAAGGGCTACGGCGGACCAGAATCGGCGGCCGGCACAGCGGCCATCGAATTGTGGGCCTACGAACGGTTCGGCGACGAGAAGTACCTCCAGGGCGCGAAGTGGGCCATGGACTACCTGGAACGCCAGACCTCGTCGGTGTTCTACGAGTGGCAGATCGTGCTGGCGCCATATGTGGCCGCTCGCCTCAACGCCCAGCACGGCACGGAATATGACGTGTCGAAATACTTCGCCTGGTTGATCAGCGGATCGACCACCCGGGGCGGCTGGGGGACCATGACCGGCAAATGGGGCGCTTATGACGTGTCCGGCGTCATGGGGTCCGTCACCGACTCGATCGGCGGCGTGGCGGGCTACGGCTTCGCCATGAACACATTCCAGGTCCCGTTGATGGCGGCCGCCGCGAAATACGACGCGCGCTACGCGAACGCCATCGGCAAATGGGTGCTGAACGCCGCCAACGCGGGCCGGTATTTCTTCCCGGACCAGGTTCCCGCCTCAGACCAACAATACGGTGACAGGTTTATCGACGACCCAGCCCACGTCATAGCCCACGAGGGCCTGTGGCACACCGCGCAAGGCGTCAAGGCGGGCGGTGACATTCCGTCCCGTTCCAGCGGCTGGGGCGGGCTCGGGGAAGCCGCGACCAGCCTCGGCATTTACGGCAGCGCCTGGATCGGGATGATGGGCGCCACGGTCCAGGCCACCAACGTGGCGAACGTCCTGCGAATCGACCTCAACGCGCTGGATTTCTATGGTCAAAACGATTATCCGACCTACCTGTATCACAACCCCGGCGCGGCGGTCGCCTTAGTGGACGTGGCGGTGGACGGCGTTTGCGATTTGTACGATGCCGTCTCAGGCGCCTTCCTCGCCCGGAACGTCAGCGGGACCGCCGTCGTGGAAGTCCCAGCGGGCGGATCGGTGGTGCTGGTGCACGCCCCGGCTGGGGCCACGCTCACCGTGGAGGGACACACCACCTACTTGGACGGCGTCGCCGCGGGCCACAACGCCATGCCGTCGCGTGACCTGGCCCTGGGACGCGACGCGATCATCGCCGCCGCGGCCGAGGGCACGGTGGCCGCCACCACGGACGGCGACCCCGCCACCACCTGGACGCTGGACAGCGACCATCCCGTGGTGGAGGTGGAATTGGCGGCGCCCGCAGTGGTGGACCAGATCGTCGCCGAATGGGCGGTCCCGGAGGTGGGCGCCCACACGATCTCGGTCTCGGCGGACGGCGCCGACTGGCAAGATGTGGCGACAAGCGACGCCGGCGGGCTGGAGACGCTGACCTTCACGGCGCGCACGGTCTCCAAGGTGCGCGTCGAATTGCTGGAAGACGTGGCTGAGCTGGGCGAACTTCGCGTGCACCTGGAAAGCGAACCGAACCTGGCGCTGAACAAATCCGCCACCGCGTCCGGCTCGAATTCGGCTGGGCAGCCCAGCGCGATGCTGGACGGCAGCATGTCGACGCGTTGGGAGTCCAACACTGCGGACAACGCCTGGGCGATCGTCGACCTGGGCGCGGTTCATCCGATCTCGTTGATTCGGTTGAACTGGGAAGGCGCCTACTCGAAGGAATACCGGTTCGAGGTGTCCACCGACGGCGCCAACTGGACCACCGTGGTGACCGAGACCAACGGTCACACCGGATGGATAGAACACCCCCTGGCCGAGGCCCAAGACGCGCGCCACGTCAAGTGGCAGGGGGTCAAACGGGGCACGACATACGCCAACTCGATCTTTGAGCTGGAGATCTACGCGGCCGCGCACAGCACCAACCTGGCGCTCGGCCGGGCCGTGCGCCCCTCAAACGAGGCGGACCAACCGGCGCCGGAGGTGACAGACGGGAAGGTCGCCACCGCTCGTGAGATCGGGGCCGGACAACTGGTGGTGGACCTGGGCGCGGAGCGCGCCTTCAACCAGATCCAGTTGACCTGGGCCGGCGGCGCGGTCAGCCACGGCTACCGGCTGGCGGTCTCCGACAACGCGCTGAACTGGACGGACATCGCTGTGACGGCGTCAGCGCCCGGAGGCGTGGAAACAGTTGTGGTCAAGCCGGTGACGGCCCGCCACATCCTGCTCCAGCCGGACGCGGCCGACGGCCCGGCGCTCGCTGATCTCCAGGTCCACAAACTCAACCTGGCGCTGAACGCGCCGGTCACAGTGTCCTCGACCAACGCGGTGCTGAACGCGGCGTCGAACGCGACCGACGGGACCAAGACCACATCCTGGATCTCCCAGGCCTCCGACCCGCAGCAGCTGGTGGTCGACCTGGGCGGGCCGCGTGAGGTGGGTTCGGTGGTGGTGAGCTGGGGCGGCACTTGTTTTAGGACCTACACCATCGCGGTCTCGACGGACGGGCTCTCCTGGGAGACCGTCGCCAGCGAGGTGAGCCGGGCGGGCGAGACCCTGTCGCTGTTCGCTCCGACCACGGCCAGCCATGTCCGAGTGCACGGCTCTCAACGCTCCAACAGCTGCGCTTACAACATCGCCGAGCTGGCGGTCTACGCGCCGGAGTCGATCCCGGCGGCGACCGCGTTGCAGTTGAGCGCGACGGTGGGCGTCAAGTGCATCGCGGGGAAAGCGTATTTGACGGTGACGGCTCAAAACGACTCGGATGTGGCGGCGGCGTTGACGGTGACGACCCCCTATGGGGTGAAGGTGTTCCCGTCGATCGCGCCCGGCGCATCAGGTTTCCATTCGTTCACCACCCGGCTGGCCTCTTACACGGCTGTGCCGGTGACAGTGACGGGCGCGGCTCTCGCCGAACCCGAGCGGACGGGAGTGGCCGCCGAGACGACTGCGACGGCATCGTGCGGCGGCTGACTCCCCCAAACGGCGTCAGGGGCGATCCAAGCGGACCGCCCCTGACGCGGCGCCTCGCCGGCTGAACGAGCCGGCTCTCGAAACGTGCCGTCTCAGCTTCGCTGAGGCGTGAAAGGCAGGAACTGAATGT
>JAITLE010000099.1 GCA_031278075.1 Bifidobacteriaceae bacterium
TCTCCCGCCGGAGCCGAGAAGTGTAGAGTTACGCGCTGCGCGGCGGTCTCTCGGCCGCCGCGCGCTTGCCCGCGTCGGCGACGGTCAGCGCCAACTGGACCAGCCGGCGCCGCCCGATCCCGCCCGGCCAGCCGTGGACCCGCCCAGCCAGGTCCGCAGGCATCCCCGAGACGCCGAAGTACGCGCCCAACAGCCCGCCCGCGATGGCCGCCACAGTGTCGGTGTCGTGCCCGATCGAAATAGCTAGCTGAAGGGTCGCCTCGAAGCGGTCCGGGTCGTCGCCCAGATCACGGGTCGCGTGGATGGCGGCCCAGGCCGCCTGAAGAGCTGTGACCGTCCACCCGTTGGAGTTGAAACGCGACGGATCGCCTGCCTCGGCTTGTGCGATCTTCGCCTGCCAGTAGTCGCGGCTTGCCGGCGAGAGCAGGTCGAAGCCGGCCCGCACATCCAAGCGCCCGTCTGCCACCGCGACGCGCACCGCCTCCGACCAGATGACACACGATTCCTGTGGGTGCTGGGAGGCGTGGGTCAAAGCGCAAACCCGCCGGGCGGCATCGGCCACCCTGTCGCGGTCGTCGAGCGCGGACAAGCCGACCACGGCGGTCCGCATGAGCCCGCCGTTGCCCGCCGATCCGCCGGCGCCGGCCAGCTCCGACCGTTCCAGCATGATGGTCGCGACCGTCGCCGGGTCGCGGGGTGGGGGCAGTTGGCGGACCTCGCGTTCGGCGCCGCGCAGGACAGTGGCCGTGAGGTTCCCGATGTCGCCCGGTGACGAGTCCAGCCAGCACAAGAAACGCTCCGCCACCGCGCCCAGCCCTGTGAGAGACGTCAGGTCGGCGCCCGCCGCGGCGGCTTCTGCTATGCAGACCGCCATCTGTGTGTCGTCCGACCATTCGCCGGGCGCGTGATTGCCCAGTCCTCCGCCCAGCATGCGCGCCTCGCCGGGTCTGGGGGGCCGCCGAAACTCGTATGGCACGCCGAGCGCGTCACCGATCGCCTGTCCCAGCAGCACGCCGGCCGCCCGGTTCCGCGTCAAACTATCCATGGCGCCTCGTCTCGGGTTCGGATCTGACATCGCGGGTCGGGCCAAGCCGCCTGGCGCCCAACTCTCCTAGCGCCGCCCGCGGTGGCTTGGCGACCCCCGCGGCATCCAGCCCGCCACCAGACAAACGCCCACCAATTGCCCGATGCCGTCCACCCAAGGCGGGGGGCGGCATCGGACATCCGCTGACAGCCAGCAAGTTCGCCGGCCCTCGTGCGCTACGCCTTCGCGGCCTCCAGGCGCTCACGGAGCGCGACCAACTGGCCGGTCAACGCCGCGGGAAGACGCTCGCCGAACTGCGCGAAGTACTCCTCGGTGAGGTCGGCCTCAGCGAGCCACGCCTCGGGGTCGATCGCGAACAGTTGAGCCAGGGCGCCTTCGGGCAGGTCCAAGCCTTCGACGTTGAACTCGTCGGGCAGCGGCAGCTGGCCGATCGGGGTCTTGACCGACCCAGCCTCCCCCAACACGCGGGAGACGGCCCAAGCCAGGACCCGCGAGTTCTCGCCGAACCCGGGCCACAGGAACTTGCCGTTGGCGTCCTTGCGGAACCAGTTGACCTGGAAGATGCGCGGCGCCTTGTCGCCGAGCAGCTCGCCCATGTGGAGCCAATGCGACCAGTAGTCGCCCATGTTGTAGCCGCAGAACGGGAGCATCGCGAACGGGTCGCGGCGCAGCGCGCCGACCGCGCCCTCGGCGGCGGCGGTCTGTTCTGAGGACACGGTGGCGCCGATGAAGACGCCGTGCTCCCAGTTCAGCGACTCGTTGACGACGGGCACGTTGGTGGCGCGCCGACCGCCGAACAGGATGATGTCGACTGGCACGCCCTTCGGGTCGTCGAACTCCGGCGCGATGATGGGGCATTGCCCGGCCGGCGCTGTGAAGCGCGAGTTCGGGTGTGAGGACGGCGCTTCGGAGGCGGGCGTCCAGTCGTTGCCGCGCCAGTCGATCAGGTGCGCCGGCGGGGTGTCGGTCATGCCCTCCCACCACACGTCGCCATCGTCGGTCAGCGCCACGTTGGTGAAGATCGTGTTCTCGGTCATCGACAACATGGCGTTCTTGTTGGTCTGCATGGATGTGCCGGGGGCCACGCCGAAGAAGCCCGACTCCGGGTTGATCGCGTACAGGCGGCCGTCTGGGCCGGGCCGCATCCAGGCGATGTCGTCGCCGACGGTCTCAACCTTCCAGCCGGGGATGGTCGGCACCAGCATCGCCAGGTTCGTCTTGCCGCATGCTGAGGGGAACGCAGCCGTGACCACCGAGGTCTTCCCTTCGGGGCTGGTCAGTTTGAGGATCAGCATGTGCTCAGCCATCCAGTCCTCGTCGCGGGCCATCACCGAGGCGATCCGCAGCGCGTAGCACTTCTTGCCTAGCAGCGCGTTCCCGCCGTAGCCGGAGCCGTAGGACCAGATCTCGCGCGTCTCCGGGAAGTGGGTGATGTACTTCTCGTCGCTGCACGGCCACGCGACGTCTTCGCGGGCGTTGCCGTCGGAATCGATCAACGGGTAGCCGACGGAGTGCACAGCGGGCACAAACTCGACGTCTTCGGTGATCAGATCCAGGGCCTGGCGGCCCATCCGGGTCATGATCTTCATGTTGATCACCACGTACGGCGAGTCGGTGATCTCGATCCCCAGCTTGGAGATGTTGCCGCCGAGCGGTCCCATCGAGAACGGCACCACGTACATGGTCCGGCCGCGCATCGCGCCGGTGAACACGCGGTCGAGGATCTCCCGCATCTCGGCGGGGGCCATCCAGTTGTTGGTGGGGCCGGCGTCGATCTCGTTGGCGGAGCAGATGAACGTCCGGGACTCCACGCGGGCCACGTCGCTCGGCTCGGAGCGCGCGAGGAAGGAGTTGGGACGCTTGGCGGGGTTGAGGCGGATCAGGGTGCCGGATGCGACCATCTCATCGGTCAGGCGCTTCCATTCTTCCTCGGAGCCGTCGGCCCAGACGATTTCTTTCGGCTGAGTCTTCGTGGCGACCTCGGACACCCACTGGATCAGCTTGGCATTCTTGGTCGGTGCAGCCGCCGCGATCGCGCCGACTGATGTATCAGCAATGGTCATGTGCCTTTGATGCCTTCCATCGGTAATCCGTTCACCCCGAGCGCACCAGACACTCGGGGGCGGCGCCAGCGCTGCGGGCACCGGTCATTAGCCTATTGGTTTTCGGAGGCGCTCCTTGAGGACCGGGTTCGCCGGCCCGGCCCGCGGGCGTGTCGCGGCGGCGGCCGCGATGCCGGTGAGCGGCGCGTGCATAGCTGCTGCACGTTTGCCCACGGCCGTGCGGCGCCACTCCGGGCGGGCGGCGGCGCAGTCTCGTTCCGCCGTTCGCGCACGGCGGCGCGGGGGCGTGCTCGCTGGTGGCGCCCCGCTAGCCGACGCCCGGATCGGCCTCGTTTGAGCCCAGCAAGCGCTCCAGTAGAAAGGCCGCGACCTCAGGGGCCCCGCCGGCGTCGACGAAGATCTGGCTCACCATGCCGCCGAGCACGACCAGCGCGAACACCCCGATCGCAGTCTTACGGTCCGAGTCGTCCGGCTCCGTGGAGCCCCTGTCAGCCGCGACTTGGGCGGCCACGTTGTCGAGCGCCTGCTTGATCGCTGGCTCCAGCCGCCGCCGGAACGTCGGCGAGCGCAGCGCCAAGGTCATCGCCTCCAGGACCACAAGTTCGTGGATGGTCTCCTTCTGGGTGGAGACCTCCTTGATATGCCGGGCGAGTCCGCCCGCTCCGACCTGTGGTCGGCCGTCCTGTCCAACCCGTTCGATGACGGCCGCGAAGAGGTCCTCTTTGGTCGCGAAATGGCTGTACAGGGCGCCCTTGGTGAAGCCTGCGGCGGCGGCGATGTCGTCCATCGACGCCGCGGCGTAGCCCTTGGTGGCGATCACGTTGACGCCGGCTTCCAGCAACGCCTCGCGGGTGAGACTCGCGCGTGAGGCTCGGGGACTGGGTTTGGCGCCGCAGCGTTTGACCGCGTCGGCCCCCGCCGCGGCGCCTCCGTCCCCGGATTCTTCGCCGGCGGCGGCGTCCGGACCGGCGGTGGCCACGGCATCGAGCCCCGCCGTGTCACCGGTGAGAGCGTCCGCCGCATCCCGCAGCTTGTCGGACAACGCGGCCTTGAGCCCTAACGCTCCTCGGGCCGCAGACGCTCCGCCGGCGGCCGCCAGGTCCCGCGCGGCGCTGGCCAAGGCGTCAAGCGCGTCCTTCAGACGGGTGGCCGGGTCACGTTCCACCGTTCAGATACCCATCAGTAGGCTCGTTGTGATCATACCAATGAGTATGCCATACTGACCGGTATGATCGCCACGGCCGCCACACCACAGGGCGCCCGTCACACGACAGGGCGGCCACCCAGCGACAGGCCGGCCACCCAGCCGCCGGCGCCTTGGCGCCCCGCGCTCCCGGACCGGCCCCAGCCGGCGCCAATAGGATTGCCCCGGCCCTGAGCGGCCACCACCCCCTTCAAGCCCCCGAGGAGACCACATGTTCCGGTTAACCCAGCTCTCGCTGCGCAACAGAGCCGTCGTGGCCCTGGTGTCAATAGCGATTCTTGTGGGCGGGGTGCTGTCGCTGACCGGGTTGAAACAGGAGATGATCCCCTCCATCGAGATCCCATATGCGCTGGTCACAGCCACAAACCCGGGAGTCGCCAGCGACCTCGTGGAAGACCAGCTGGCCGAGCCCATCGAGAGCGCCATCGAATCCGTCGCCGGTGTCGAGACCATCAGCACCACATCCACGAATTCGGTGCTGATCTCGGTTGTCGCGTTCCGCTACGGCACCAACATGGACACCGCCAACCAGAAATTGTCCACCGCGGTCAGCCGCCTCCAACGCCAGCTCCCCAGCGAAGTGGAGATCACCGTCATCACCGGTTCGATGGACGATCTCCCCGTCCTGACAATCGGAGTCTGGGGCGAAGACACAGCCGCCCTCGACCGGATGGTCAACGACGTGATCAAGCCCCGGCTCGCCCGCCTCGACGGGATCCGGTCGGTGGACGTCACGGGGTTCTCCGCCGAAGAGGTCACGGTCACCCCCGACCAGGCGGCCATGTCCGCCAAAGGCGTGACGTTGCAGCAGATCAGCAGCGTTCTGCAGGACAACGGGTTGATGATCCCCGCGGGGGAGGTGGACGATGCCGACCTCACCCTCACCGTCCAAGCCGGCGCCCGCGTCTCCACAGTCGAGCAGCTAGCCGCCCTGCCGCTGGCCGCCGCCACGGCGCCTGGCGCCGACCCGACCGGAGGCGCCGAGGGCGCGAGCGCCGCACCGGCTGAGGGCGCCGGGACCATCGACGGCGACGCGGTCGCCGCCACCCCAGGCGCCGACGCGACCGGCCCCGCCGAGGGCGCGGTCGCCGCGCCCGTCGTCGTGACCCTGGGTGATGTGGCGCAAGTCGTGCTCGCCCCCGAGCCCGCGACATCGTATCTGCGCATGGACGGAACCGACGGCGTCTCGATCTCGATCACCAAGACGCCCGCGGGGAACACGGTCAACGTCTCGCACGCTGTCGAGCAAGTGCTCCTCGAGATCCAGCCGTCGCTCGAGAAAGACGGCCTGAGCAGCTCGATCGTGTTCGATCAAGCGCCGTTTGTCGAGAACTCGATCGACGGCCTGCTCGAAGAAGGCCTGCTCGGAGTGGGCTTCGCCGTGATCGTGATCCTGGTGTTCCTGTTCTCGCTGCGGGCCACACTGGTCTCGGCGGTCTCACTTCCGCTGTCGCTGCTGATGGCGTTCATCGCGATGGCCGGCACCGGTGAGACTCTCAACATTTTGACTCTTGGCGCGATCACCATCGCGATCGGCCGCGTGGTCGACGATTCGATTGTCGTCATCGAGAACATCAAACGGCACTTGTCATACGGCGAACGCAAGCGAGACGGGATCGTGCGCGCTGTCAAAGAAGTCGGCGGCGCGGTCGCCTCCTCGACGTTCTGCACGGCGGCCGTGTTCCTGCCGCTCGCGTTCACGGGCGGGATGGTCGGAGAGCTGTTCCGGCCGTTCGGCCTGACGGTGGCGCTGGCGCTGTTCGCGTCGCTGCTGGTGGCGCTGACGATCGTGCCGGTGCTGGCCTATTGGTTCGTGCAGGCGCCGGTCTCGATCGACGAGGCCGACCAAGCGCGGCAGCGCGCCGAGGCGGAAGCGGCCGAACGACGCAGCTTCTGGCAGAGGATCTACCTGCCGGCTCTCGCGACGGTCCTGCGGCGTCCCGTGGTGACGTTGGTGGCGGCGGTCGCGGTGTTGGGCGGGACGGTCGCGCTGATCCCGACCCTGGAGACCAACTTCTTAGGCGAGATGGGCGGCAATCAGCTGACCGTGACACAGACCTTCAAAGCGAGCACATCCCTTCAGGTCCAAAACGACCAGGCCCTGAAGACTGAGCGAGCGATCATGGATGTCGCGGGGATCGACGAGGTGGCGACCCAGGTTGGCGGCAGCGGCGTCATGGGGTTCAGCCTCAGCGCTGAGCCGCAGGCGCAGTATTACGTCACGCTCCAGGCAGGCGAGGACGCCACCGAGTTAGAGCCGAAGGTGCGTGAGGCGGTGGCCCAGGTGGACGGCGCCGCCGTCAAGGAGACGTCGGTCGCGGGCGGCGACAGCGCGATGATGGGCTCTAGTTCGATCGACCTTGATGTGCGTGCCACCGACATGGAGTCGTTGGCTGAGGCCGCCGAGCAGGTGGCGGCCGCGGCCCGCGAGGTCAGCGGCGTGGCCGAGGTGGCGAACTCGCTGGCAGAGGACCAGCCGCGGGTCCAGGTGACCGTGGACCGGGTCAAGGCCAAGGCGTTGGGCCTGAGCGAGACCGCCGTGGACGGGCTGTTGCGGGGAATCATGGCGCCAACCCAGATCGGCTCGTTGAACACCGATAGCGGGCAGATCCCGGTGAAGCTGGTGACTGCCCAG
>JAITLE010000258.1 GCA_031278075.1 Bifidobacteriaceae bacterium
ACCCGCATACAAGAACAAATCGCCCGCCGGGTCGATCGACAAAATATCCGCCGACCCGTCCAACGACACATCCCCAGCCGAATGCAACTGGTAACCCTGCCAACCATTCCCGACCTTCGTATACGGATACTTGAACCCGCCCTTCCCGTTGCCGGCGTACAAGTACAAGTCACCAGTCGAATCCCGGATCGCCAACAAATCAGCGTTCCCATCCTGAGTCAAATCACCAGCTGGCACCACCGTGTAACCCAACCAGCCATTACCGATCTTCGCCGGCGCGGCCACCGAGCCAGACCCGGAGCCGGCATGCAGATACATGTCGCCCTTCGCGTCCACACTGACCACATCCGCTTTGCCGTCGCCGTTCCAATCGCCAGGCGCCTTGACCGTGTGCCCGGGCAAACCAGCAGCCAAAGCCACACCAGGCGAAACCGCCCCAGTCGAAGACGAGTTATGCCGCAGCAGATCACCCGCCGCGGTCAGGGCCAACACCTCCCCGTGCTTATCGCCGTCCAAGCTGGGGGAGAGTACCATCTGCGACACGCCCGGAGGCACCACCGCAGTTGGCGACTCCACCACCAGATCAGCCGAACCCGCCCGACTCAGCGTCACCACGCAGGACACCCGCGCGCCCTTGTCAGCCGGCCGCACCCTGTAACTAGCACCAGTCGCGCCAGGCACATCCACACCGCCAGAACGCCACTGGTAGGCCGCGACCGCATCAGCCGGGGTCACATTCACCAGGTCGATCGACAACGTGGCGCCCAGCACCGCCGTGCCAACCACCTCGACCTTGCCGACCGCGATAGCGACAGGCGGCTCGTACGGTTCGAGTGCCGCGACCGCGGCGTTGAGGGCGGCCAGGGCTGTGTTGACGGCTGTTTGGCTGGTCGGGTTGGCCAACTCGGCTTGGGCCGCGGCGACCGCATCCTGCAGCGTCTCCCAGGTGGATGGCGAGTAGGCCGCTTGATCCAGCTGAGTCGCGGCGTCCAGCGCCGCCTCCACAGCGGCAGTCGAGACGGTGTCGATGGAGCGAACCTGGTATGCGTTCAGTATGGCCGTACGGTTGTCCACTCGGCCGCCCTCGGGACCGCCGATCACCTCGATGGCTTTGGAGGACGAGGTGGCGGTGAACCGGCCTATCACGCTCTGCCCCGAGCCGCCCCCTATGTTCGCCAGGTTCTGCTGCAACTCCACGTCGCCGCCCTGGTCACGCAACAGCGTGGTCAGGTCTGGGTTGGGGTTCAGGCCCAAATTGTCAATCCGCTGATCCGAGGCCCACAGCTGGATCTCGTAGGTGTTACCCGGGGTCAACCCGTTGAGCGTGAGAATGAACCCCGCCTTCTCGCGGTTTTGCACAGGAATGGAGTTGCCGCCGATACGCGGGAGCCATGCGGGGGGCGGAACAGTGGGAACGGGGTCCGCTGGGGCTTGGTTGTAGTGTGCCGTGTTGAGCAGTTGTTGGTAAGACGCGGACCATGAACTGGTGGTTGGGGCGAGTCCGTCCACGCCGCCGGCGCCGCCGGTGTCGGTGGTGGTCATAGTGTCGTTCCAAGCAGAAAGTCTGGTCAACCCGCCGTTTCGGACGCTGCCAGGAACAATCCAACTGCTGCCCTGGTAGTTTGCTCCCCGGAATGTCACCCCGTTCACCACTGGCGACTGGTTCGAGTTGCTCAAGTTGACGGCGCGCAGGAGCGTGCCGTTGGTCGAGACGTCCGACTCGCCGGTGATCGGCTGCGGCGCGGACCACTCGATCGAGTCGGCCGGCCGCGGCGCCGTCGGCTGGTAGGTCTGGCCGATGTCGATCAGCCACCGCTTGTAGGTCGTCAACGACGGCTCGCCGTCATCGATCACCTCGCCGATCACCTGGATCTGCTTGCCAGGCTCGTTCGGCACCACGAAACTCGCCACCGACGAGCTCGCGCCCGCGATCCCGACCTTGGCGGACACCGAATCCTGGTCCGCGTACTGCCAGAAACTGTAGGACAACGTGTCGCCGTCCGGATCTGTCGACTGGGACAGGTCGAGAGTCACGACCTGGCCTGGCTGGGCGACAAAGTTCAGGTCGCCCCGCGCCACGGCCACCGGCTGGTGGTTGGCGTCCTTGTACTCCTCCACGCACCAGTCCATCCGCGCCGCGAAGTCGTTCTGCACCGCCGGCAGCCACCGCCAGTAATGCTTGTACGGGTCGCCATCGTCGGCGACCACTGCCGTGATCGAATCCGTGTAGTGGCCGGGTTTGAGGTACGGCGAGTCCTTAACCGCGCGGCCGCCCCAGTTGCCCAGGGTGAAGTCGTATGCGCCGTCTTGGAGGCCGTTGGCGACTGCGCCCATGAACGATGGCGTGTCGCCTTCGGAGATATAGCTCTGCGGGGTGTACTCGCCCAGCGCCCCGTGGTTCTGCTTGACATTCTCATTCAGCCACGCCGCCGTCATGAGGTTTTGGACGTAGGCCGGCGAGGGTCCGGTCGGCGCGGAATAATCCCATGTCCCAAACCAGTTGAAGGCCTCGAAGATCTGGACTTGCGGGAAGTTCTGCTCAATCCAGCGCCCACCGTTGTCCTGGTACCAGATCACGTAGAGGCGGATCTTCGCCAGCGCCCGCTGGAGCTCAGCGTCCGTGCGGGTCTGCTGGATCGTGTAGATAGCCTGAGCCAGCGTGTTGCAGCCGCCCCAGCAGCCCGTCAGGATGGGCCGCGGGTCGTCGTCCAACAGCACGTCGATGATCAGCTTCTCGCCGTCGGTGTCCCTAAGCACCATGTCCTTCGGCTCGCGCGACAGGTCCCACCGGTTGTCGTTGCCGCGCTTGTTGACCGACAGGATGTATTCGGGCGTCGGGTAGTTCGGGTTGTGCTTGACCAGGTTGGGGTAGACCTCCGCGTACGCTGCGAACTGGTCCTGCCACCAAGACGTAGGGGTACCGTCCGGGTTGGTGCCCGGCGGGCGCGCGGAGCCGGCGTTTGTCTGGGTTGTCCAGTGACCGTCCTGCTGCCAGATCGAGTTCTGGTGGATGATCCCGGCGATGTCGTAGTCCGACGAGTAGAGCAAGAACCGGAGCATGGTCGACTGGTCGTCGATCTCCGCGTCCGTCAACGCCAGCACCCGGACGCGGGGCGCGTCCGCGTCCGCGGCCGCTGCCGGCGTCGGATCAGCCGCCACCGACACCAGCGCCGTGGCCACCAGCGCAGCGGCGCTAATCAGCGCCAACGGCCTGGTCAGCCTCAATCTGTGGGTCCAATTCACTATCCAAACTCCTCTCTGAAGTGTTTCCCCCGGCTGCCGGAGCGGCCGACGCGGAAACTGGGCTGTCGCAATGGGAACGCATAATCATTCACTTATGACTACACTGTCACCAACGTCATCGTGCCATACGGCCGCCGCGCCCGCAAGAGGCAAGTTCCGATTGGTTCTCGAGCCTGCGGAGCGGAGGGCGGCCTGGTCTTCGCCACAGATTCCCCGAATGTCACGATTTCGCCACTATCGCCGTTTCGGGGGTCGGTCCCGTTGACAGCAGAGGCAACGGCAGGCAGACTTGGTACTGTTCATTCATAGGTGAATAGATATGCGGAGATGAGAATGGATCTAGTTCTGGCCATCGACCAGGGCACCACCAGCACAAAGGCGCTCTTGGTGGGCCCTTGCGGCGAGATTGTTGCCGCTGGGAACTGCCCGGTCGGCATCGTCAACCGCCGCCCGGGCTGGTTCGAGCAGGACGGCCAGGCCATCTGGGACTCCGTGACAACGGCTGTCGGCCGGTGCCTCCAAGCCGGACCAGAGACCCGGCCCGTGGCTCTGGCCATCTCGAACCAGCGCGAATCGGTGGCGGCGTGGGACCGTTCGACCGGCGCGCCGCTCGGACCGGTGCTGGGATGGCAGGACGCGCGCACCGCGACGAGGGCGGCTGAACTGGCTGCCGGAGGCGCCGGCGCCGAGGTGCGCAGACTCACCGGCCTGCCCTTGTCGCCCATGTTCTCGGCGCTCAAGATCCGCTGGCTGCTTGACTCCCTCGGCTCGATCGGTCTTCGCCGGGCGGTTGCCGGCACCCTCGACGCCTATCTTGTGCACCGCCTGACCGGCGGCCAGGTGACCGCCACCGATGGATCGAACGCCTCGCGCACTCTGCTCTGCCGGCTTGACCCGGTCGGCTGGGACTCGGACCTGCTGAGGCTGTTCGGCGTGCCCGAGGACGTCTTGCCGTCCATCCGCCCCTCGAACGGCGACTTCGGCGTGACTCGGCCCTCAGGCCCCCTGCCGGGCGGCATCCCGATACGGGCGGTCCTGGGGGACTCGCACGCGGCGCTGTTCGGGCACGGCATAGAACCCGGAGAGGCCAAAGTCACGTACGGCACCGGGTCCTCGGTGATGAAACTGACCGCCGCTCCTGAGTCGGGGCCCGCCTCTGTTTCGACCACAGTCGCGTGGCTGCTCGACCGCCCGGTGTACGCGCGCGAGGGGAATATCCTCGCCACGGGCGCGGCGGTGGACACAGTGGCACGCCTCCTTGGAATGGCCGATGCCGCCGCTCTAGCTGCGCTCGCCCGGAACGTCGATCAGTCGCCGTTGACGCTAGTCCCCGCCTTCTCCGGATTGGGCTCGCCCCACTGGGACCCCCGAGCGGTTGGCTTGATCGCCGGGCTGGGTCGCGACGCCCGGCCCGAGCAGCTCGCTTATGCGGCCATCGACGCGGTCGCCCAGCAGGTTTGCGATGTGCTCGATGCCATGGAGAGCGGCGGGGAGGAGATCGGCGCCCTCCTCGCAGACGGCGGCGCGACGGTCAACGCCCAGTTGATGCAGCTGCAAGCCGACCTGGCCGGCCGGCCAGTGGCCGCCGCCGCGACTCCGGAGTTGTCGGCGCTGGGCGCCGCCGCGATGGCATGGCGTGGCCTGGGGGCGCCGCCCAGACCCCGCCCGCAGGGCACGGTGTACCAGCCGCAGGAGGACGCGGCCTGGCGCGACGCGCGGCGCAGCCAGTGGACGCAAGCCCTGTCGCGTTCGCGCGGGATGAACCGAAAGGACGGTGCTGAGCGGTGACACCCAACAATGCGCGGGGCCGACGCGTGTGGAGACGGCCATCATTCTTGGCCGGCGTGGTGGCGGTGGCGGCCGTAGCCGCGATCGCCGCGACCACGGCTGTGCTCCCGGTCGGGGAAGAACTCCCCACCGACCCGAGCGCAGCTATCGAAGGCAAAGGGGCGGACCCAGTCGTCTGGGCGGAGGAGAACTACGATGCCGCGATCGGCCTGATCGAGCAGGACGCCGTCGATTGGGCCACCCTGATCGCGGCCATTGTGGCCGACCCGGAAGCCGCCGGAGTTGAATACGGGCAACGCGAAGAGGGGGCGAAGGACTTCTCCTACGCGGTTCGCGTCACCGGCACACTGAGCGAAAGCGACTTCGGCCAACTCGCGATTGACGCCGATGGCACGCCAAGCGGCGTCCGCGTCGGATTCCAAGTGGGGCCCGCCATCACCGGCGCGGCGTTTCGTGATGCCACCGGGCTTGCCACGTTCGGCCTCTTCACCAACCAGACCGACTATCAGAAAGCCGGCACGGAACTGAACAACATGATCAAGGAGCGCGTGCTGGCCGGTTTCGACGCGGAGCAGGCGCTGGGAAAGCGGTACACGATCACGGGCGCATTCACCTGGGACCCGGCTAAGCCGCAGGCGGTTCTAACACCAGTCGGCATCGAGGAGACCTCATGAACCCGGCCGCGAGCGACGTCATCCTGCGCGCAGAACACATCACCAAGGTCTACGGCGGCACCAACGCCCTGCGCGGTGTTGACTTCGATGTGCGCCGGGGCAAAGTGACAACCCTGATCGGAGAGAACGGCGCTGGGAAATCCACGCTGATGCGGATCCTGGCGGGCGTCGAGCGGCCCACGGCCGGGAGAGTCACGCTCGAAGGCGCTGAAGTCCACTTCGCCTCTCCCACTGAGGCCGTCGCGCGGGGCGTCGCGATCATTCACCAAGAGCTGTCGCTCTGCCCAAATCTCTCGGTGGTCGACAACGTCTTTTTGGCCCGCGAGGCCAAAAGGGGTCCGTGGGTGAATCGAGGCGTCGAACGCGAGCGGGTGTCGGAACTGCTGGAGCGTCTTGAGGAGCCGATCGACCCGGACACGATGGTCGGGAACCTGCGCATGGGGCAGCAGCAGCTCGTAGAGATCGCCAGGGCCCTGTCACAAGACACGAGGGTGCTGGTCATGGACGAGCCGACGTCAGCCCTGTCTGCGGTGGAGGTCGAGGCGCTGTTCCGCGTGATTCGCGATCTGACCGCTCGCGGTGTGTCGATCATTTACATCTCCCATCATCTCGACGAATGCTTGGAGATCGGCGACCACGCTGTCATCCTGCGCGACGGCCTGGTGGCCGCCCAGGCTGAGACCAAGGACATCGATCTGTCCTGGATAGTCAGCCAAATGATCGGCCGCGAGGAAGACGAGCTTTACTCGGATCTGCCGAGTTCGCCGGGGGAGGACGTCCTAGAGGTCTCCCATCTCAAGGTCGCAGACCCGGACAACCCGGGCCGCGTGGCGGTCGACGATGTGTCGATCACCGTGCGCGCCGGCGAGGTGGTTGGGGTGTACGGCCTGATGGGCGCCGGTCGCACGGAGCTTCTGGAGACGATAGCCGGGCGCAACGTCGCACAGGAGGGCACCATCACCTTGGCCGGCCGACGCATCGATCACAGCAGCATCGGAGACCGCATCCGGGCCGGCCTGGCGCTGGCCCCCGAGGACCGCCAGCGGGACGGCCTGGTCCAGTCGCTCTCCGTCGCCCGCAACATGTCCCTTTCGTCACTGCCGTCGATCACACGCCGCGGTCTCGTCTCCCGGTCGAAGGAGAGGGACCTGGTGGCCCGCGTGAGCGCCGACACCAGGGTCAAGACCTCCTCGCAGGAGGCCCCGATCGGATCGCTGTCCGGAGGCAACCAACAGAAGGTAGTCGTCGGCAAGGCGCTCATGACCGAGCCCAAGGCGCTGATCCTAGACGAGCCCACCCGCGGCATCGACGTTGGCGCCAAAGCGGACATGTTCTCGCTCATGGCAGCCTCCGCCCGGCGGGGAGCGGCGATTCTCTTCGCCACATCAGAGGTCAGCGAGGTCTTGAATGCCGCCGATCGCGTCCTTGTGATGAGCCGCGGCCGGATCACCGCCGACCTGGATCCCGCCGCCACCTCCCGCGAGGAGATCATGGCCGCCGCCGACGACGCAGCAACTAGACAGGAGACAGCCGGGCAATGAAGCGCACCCCAGTCGGGCGGAAGGCCCGATTCGACCCGTTCCAAGGGCGTTCGATGGGCGCCTTCCTGATGGACCAGAGGGCGTTCGTCGCGCTCTTCGTGCTGGTCATCGTCTTCACCTCGATGTCGGACACCTATCTGACCGGCTCGAACGTGATGATCATGAGCAAACACGTGGCGTACAACGCGATCCTCGCGCTCGGGATGCTGCTAGTAATACTGACCGGCGGGATCGACCTGTCGATCGGCGCCACCATGTGCCTGTCCGGGATAGTAGCCGGCAAGCTCTTGGAAGGCTGGCAGATCAACTCACTCGACGTCACGGTCTACCCGCAGCTTTGGGCGGTGCTCCTGATCTCGATGGCCACCGGAGCCCTGGTCGGATGGGTCAACGGCCTACTCGTGTGTCGATTCAACGTCGCGCCATTCATCGCCACACTGGGCACCATGTACATGGCTCGGGGGGCCGCTCTCATCTTGTCGAACGGCGTGACCTACTCCCACCTCGGCGGGAACGCCGCCGTCGGCAACCAGGGGTTCCTGGCCATTGGGGCGGCCCGGCCCCTTGGCATCCCCACCGGCATCTGGATCATGGCTGCCTACGCGGTCGTCATCTGGCTCATCGCCGCGCGGATGCCGTTCGGCCGCTGGCTCTACGCGACCGGCGGCAACGAGCGCGCCGCGGAGCTCTCCGGCGTGCCGGTCAAGACCGTCAAAGTCTGGGTGTACGTCGTCTCCGGCCTGTGCGCCGCCACCGCCGGGATCATCATGGTTTCCGAGCTGACCAGCGTCAACGGCGACCTCGGCACCGCTTACGAAATGAACGCGATCGCCGCGGTGGTGATCGGCGGCGCGTCCCTGGCGGGCGGCCGCGGCTCAGTCAAAGGCACCCTGGTCGGCGCGTTCGTAATCGGCTTCCTGGCTGACGGCCTGGTCAACATCAAGGTCAACTCGTTTTGGCAGATCTTCATCAAGGGCCTGGTCATCGTCCTCGCGGTGATGCTCGACCAGGCGCAGGAACGCCTCAAGACGCGCCGCGCCGCAGCCGCGGCGGTCCGCTCGTCGGCACAGGGCAAAGCCCCCACGAATGGGCGGTCGGCGGGAGGCGCCGCCGGCGCTTAGCCACGCCGGGCGGGCGCGGGCAAGGCTCGGCGGGCGACGGGGCACCGCGCTCGGGCCAACTAACTGATAACTGAACCGAAGGAAAGCAAAACAACTAGAAAGGAACACCAATGAAGAAGCGTATTCTTACGACCTTCGCGATGATCGGGATCTGCGGAGTTGCCCTGCTGTCGGGGTGCGGGGACACGGACGCGGAAGGGGGCACCTCGCAGTCCCCCACCGCCGGGACCAACGGCGGCGACGCGCTGATCGCCGTGATCACCCCAGCCCACTCCAACGCGTTCTTCAAAGCCGAGGCGGACGCCGCGGTCGCGAAGGCCCAGGAACTGGGGTACAAGACATCCTCCGACTCCCACGACGACGACCCGAACAAGCAGAACGAGCTGATCGAGGCGGCCATCTCGGCCGGCGCGAAGGCGATCATCCTCGACAATGCCGGCGCTGACACCACCGTGGCGGCAGTCCAGAAAGCCAAAGACGCGGGGATCGGAGTCTGGCTCATCGACCGCGAGATCAACGAGACCGGGATCGCGATGGCCCAGATCGTCGCCAACAACGCACAGGGCGCCGGGCTGGTCGGGGAAGCCTTCGCCACGGCCATGGAGGGCAAGGGCAACTACATCGAGCTGCTGGGACGCGAGACCGACACCAACGCGGCAGTCCGCTCGGAAGCCTTCCACTCAGTGATCGACCAGTACGCGGACATGAAGCTGATCGCGGCCGAGACGGCCAACTGGGACCAGCAAGAGGCGTTCACCAAGGTCGAGACGCTCCTGCAGTCCAACAAGGACGTCCAGGGGATCATCTCCGGGAATGACACCATGGCGATGGGCGCCGTGGCGGCCGTCGCGGCGGCCGGGCTCGAAGGCAAAGTGCTGGTGGCCGGTTTCGACGGGGCGCCCGACGCTGTCGACGCGATCAAGGCCGGCACGCTGCTCGCCACCGGGCTACAGCCCGCCGTGGGGATCGCCCAGCTCGCCGTGGAGCAGGCCGACACGTGGATCAAGACCGGACAGGCCCCGGTCCAGGAAAAGCAGTCCATCGACTGCCAGTTGATCGACGCCACCAACGCCGACAAGTACACCCTATTCGCCCTCCAGTGAGGTGCGCCCGGCAGAACCCATGAGGCGGTGCGCCAGGGCCCAGGCCGTGGCGCACCGCCCCCTAGAAAGGAGACCCGCATAATGACCAGTTACCCTGAATTCGGTGCCGGCCTGTGGAATTTCGCCACTTATGTCGACCGCTACGCAACCGATGGGTACGGTGAGCCCCGCGGCACCCTCGACCAGATCGAGCTGGCAGGCCAGGTCGGCGACCTCAGCTACGTCGACCTCAACTACCCGTTCACCAGATGGGTCACGCTCGAAGACGTCAAAGCTGCGCTCGCCGCCAACAACCTGAAGGCGATCGGTGTCACCCCGGACATCTATCTGCGGGAGCACGCGAAAGGCGCGTTCACCAACCCCGACGCCGCCAAGCGCGCCTCT
>JAITLE010000047.1 GCA_031278075.1 Bifidobacteriaceae bacterium
CGTCTCGATCCCGAGGTCTCTCAGGGCGACCTGGGTGTCATAGGGCAGGAGCCGTTCGTTGATCAGGGCCAGGTCGTGATCGATCATCGCCATCAAGATGTCGAGATGGATCTGGTAGCCGGGCAGGTTCACCCGGACCACATCCACCCCGTGTTCGCTGAGGATGTTGCGTAGCTGGCGGTGGCCCTCCGCGTTACATCTGACGGAGGTGCCGAAGAACGCCTTGTCCGGCCGGACTTTGACAAACGAGCCGCCTTCGACCAGGCCGGCGCCGGCGATGGTTCCGAGTATGGGCATGCCGACCTCGGCTAAGACCCTTGTCATCGCCTGTTCCTCGCCCCGCCGCATGCGCGGCGCCATCCGGCCGATCACCGCGCCGCCGCGGACCGTCACGAGGGGGTCGCGGGTGAACACCGCCTTCGTGAACCTGTCGGCCAGTGGCGGGGCCTGGACCACTTCGACGCCGGCAGCTTCTAGCTGGCCGATGAATTCGCTGAACTCGTGGCGCAGCTTGTCTAGCTGGGGCAGTTCACGCCCAGTCCAATACCAGCGCCCGCGGGGATCGACATACGCCTGGGCTTTCTCGACCCAGGCCGAGTCGCCAAGCTGGGCCACTTCTTCCAGCCCTGGTGAGGGCAGCCGCATGACCACGGCGCGTAGACGCGACACCTCGTCCGCCGCCCCCCAGGGCCGCCCCCAGGTCGCGGTCAACTCCGCTTTGTCCCAGAACGGCGGCTCCGGCTCCGGCCCCAGGATCTGGTGCATCAGGCCGTCGCTCGAGTACAGCGTCGGATCGGTCGTGTCCACTAAGCCCCCCGGGCCGGTTGTCTGTCAGATATCGCAAAGTGCGTGCTTAGCAACTTAGCACCGCCCCTCGGCGCCTCGAAACGGCAAGTGTTAACTTTCGGTAAACTTCGCCGACGTTCTGTGGATCGTCGATTCTTGCGGTCGCGCGGCCGTCACAGACGGCGCCCGCGGCCCCGCGCGTCGCGCCGCGTGACTGCCCCCTGGTGGCCGGACGCGGGCCTGAAGCTATCCCCTCAGGGGCCCGCGACGGTCCCAGCTGGCCACGCCTCATAGCGTGAACCCTCAGACCGGAACGGGCGGGCCAACAACTCGCGACCCATTTGGGCCACCGGCACACCCTGGTGCAGCACCGCCACCACGCCATCCGTGATCGGCACGTCCACTCCGCGATCCCGGGCCAGGCCCTGGACGGCGAGACAGGTTTGGACAGCCTCCGCGGTGCCACCGACAGCGGCGATCGCATCCGGGACTGGCGTCCCCCGGCCCAGCTCTTCGCCGACTCGATGGTTACGCGACAGCGGCGAGAGGCACGTCGCCGCCAAGTCCGCGATGCCCGCCATGCCAGCGAACGTCTCCAGATCGGCGCCGAGCGCCAACCCGAGCCGAGTGATCTCAGCCAAACCGCGCGTCATCAAGGTCGCGGCCGTGTTGAGCCCGAATCCCATCGCCTGCGCCGCGCCCACCGCGAGCGCCACAATGTTCTTCATCGCCCCACAGATCTCGACCCCCACGAGATCCGTGTTGGTGTACGGCCGCAGATACCCGGTCGCCATCGCGCGCGCCAAAGCCCGGGCCGCGGCCTCGTCGGGACAGGCCACCACTGTCGCCGACGGCTGCCGGCGGATCAACTCCCCGGCCAGATTCGGCCCCGAGACCGCCGCGACGCGCTGAGGCGGGACGTGGACGGCATCGTGCAACACTTGCGACATGCGCCGGCCGGTGCCCACCTCGACACCTTTGCTGAGCGAGACCAGCACAGCGGTCGACGGGACGAAGCGCGCCAGGCCTGCCATAACCCCCCCGACCGCCTGCGCGGACACCGCGACGGCCACGAAATCAGCGCCGTCGAGCGCTTGCGCCGGGTCGACGCAGCCCGCCATGGGCGGCAACTCCGCCCCCGGATAGTCGCGCGGGTTGGCGCCGGCGCTCAAAGCTCGGGCGAGTTCCGCGTCCCGGGTGAGCACCCGGACTTGGGCGCCCGCGTCGGCGCTGAGCTGCGCGAACGCCGTCCCCCAGGCCCCAGCGCCGATGACGGCCACGCGCGGCGGGCGCGGGGTCTCAGCGGGCGCGGCGGGCTGCGGCGAGGGCGCCTCCGCCCGCTCGGAAGCTGACCGCACTAGACGGGGTCCTTCCGGGCGAACTGGTCATACGGCTCGGCGGGCGGCGTCTCGGAGCGCAGCTCGCCGACCATTTCCGTCAACGTCCGCATCAACCGCTCGGTCCCGACGCGCGCCGCGGCCGCGCGGTCGTCCCACGCCGCGAGATCGCTCAAATCGATCGGCGGCCCCACAGCCACCTGCACCTTGGTCCTAGGGCATACCCGCACCCGCTTGCTGTGGTACGGCAACAGGCGCTGGGCGCCCCACTGCGCCACCGGGATCAACGGCGCGCCGGTCTCCAGGGCCAGGCGCGCCGCGCCCGGACGGCCCAGCATCGGCCAGACGTCCGGGTCTCGCGTCACCGTGCCCTCGGGGTAGATCAGCACAACCTCGCCGCGGTCCACGGCGGCCCGGGCGTCCGTCAGCGCCCCCGCCGCCTGGGCCGTGCGCCGCGCCACCGAGATCATGCCCATCCCCCGCATCGCCGCGCCCACCACCGGCGCCCGGAACAGGGAGTCCTTAGCCAACACCTTGGGCGGCCGCGCCCATCTGACCAGCAGATGGGCCACGCACAGGAAATCCAGATTCGAGATGTGGTTCGCCGCCGCCACGAAGGCGCCGCCCGCCGGCAGATGTTCGCGCCCGCGCCACGTCCGCTTCGTCAACAGATGAGAGAACGGGAGCAGGACGGCGATGACCAGCTTGTAGACGAAGGGGACGGGTGGGGGTCGCATCGCCCCCATGCTACCGGCGATCACCAGCCGAGGCGGCCTCACGACACGACTCACCTAATGTGATCGCGAAGCGGCGTGCTTGCCTCACTTGGGGGTGATCGCGAAACGCCGTGGTCGCTGGCGCTTTGTGATCGCGAAGCGGCCTGCTTGCCTCACTTGGGGGTGATCGCGAAACGCCGTGGTCGCTGGCGCTTGGCGGGCTTCGCCGGGTGTTCGCTGGCTGGACATGGCGAAGGACTTGGACATGGGGACGAAACGTGGGTTGACGAAGGCGCGCACCGCTCCCACGGCCCACACCGCGGTCCGAGCCGGGCCTAACTCGTGACGCTTGGTCTGGGTGGGTGGCCCTCGGGGCTGTGGCTTGTGGTTTCGCATGCGGTCCGGCGGGGATTGGGTGCTGATAATCGTGGCGGCAGCCTGGTTTTGTGGGTGGTTGGCGGGTGGGCGAGACCAGGACCGGCTCGGGCGTGGTCGCTGTGTAGCTCTGGTCCGCGAGTTCGGTGGCGTGGTCGTCGGGGTCGAGCGTGTGGGCTGTGCGCACGGCGCCGCCTAGCTGGCGCTGCTGGTCGAGGCCGCGGACGAGCGGCTGATGCCGTGGCCGGGGCGTGTTGGGTCTGGGGCCGCCGCCGCGAGCGGGACGGTTGATGGGGGATGTGGCGCAGTGGACGGGTCGACCTCGCGGGGTGTTGTTCGAGGCCCGGGCGGCGCGGGAACGGGCGTTGTCGGCGGCTGGCGGCGCGCCAGGCGCAGGAGACACTCGACGCTATTGCCGCAAACGGGTGCTAAGCCTTGATCCACCGATGATCGCCGCAGGGAAGCACTAGACGGGTGCGATGGGCGTTCCTGGCCGGCGATGGCTACCCGGTGGCCTGCCCGGC
>JAITLE010000120.1 GCA_031278075.1 Bifidobacteriaceae bacterium
GGACCCGGACCCCGGCCCGCGCCAGCCGCCCATGACGGACGAGACCGAGGGATTCGACGTCAGCGACGAACCCGCGCCCACCACGCGCGCCCGCTCGGCGGTCAAGCGGTCATCCGTCCCCAGCTGGGATGAGATCGTCTTCGGGGCGGCTCGCACCGACACCTGAGGCCCTATCGGCCCGTTCCCTCGACGAGTGGCAGATACGCGCCGTAGCCCCGCGCCACCATCTCCGAGGCGGGCACGAACTCCAGCGCCGCTGAGTTGACGCAGTAGCGCAGCCCGCCGAGTTCCGCCGGCCCGTCCGCGAAGACGTGCCCGAGGTGCGCCCCCGACCCGCGCGAACGCACTTCGGTCCGCCGCCTGTCATAGGACAGGTCTTCGACCTCCCGGATCGCCGCGCGGTCGATCGGCCGGGCGAAGGCGGGCCACCCGCACCCCGCGTCGAACTTCGCGCTCGAGGCGAACAGCGGCGTCCCGCTAGTCACGTCGACGTAGACGCCCGGCTCGAACAACGAGTCATAGGCGCCGGTGAACGGCCGCTCCGTGGCGCCGTCCTGGGTCACCGCCCGCGCGAGCGGGCTCAGCGCCGCCACGCGCTCCGGATCGGCCGGCGCCCACCCGGCTGGCTCCGGCGGCCGGGCCTGACGCGCGGCGGCCAGCGCGGCCGGCGCGATGTGGCAGTGACCGCCTGGGTGCTTGTCGAGGTAGCGCTGATGCCATTCCTCGGCGGGCGTGAAACCGCGGAGCGGGCCGGACTCGACGGCGGGACGCGCCCCGATGCGGCGTTCGAGGGTCGCCAACTCCAACTCGACGACGACTTGGTCCGCCGGATCCGTCCAGTAGACGCCCGAGCGGTACTGGATCCCGACGTCCCCGCCTTGCCTCCCCACCGCGAGCGGATCGATGGCTCGGAGGAACTGCTCCAGGTAGAAGCGCGACGGCGCCACCGCCTGGTCGTACGCGAGCCTGACCGTCTCAGCGTGCCCCGACCCGGCGCACACCGCGTCGTAGGTGACCGGCGGCGCGTGATCGCCGACCGGCTCGCCCGGCCCGTTGGCGTAGCCGACCTCGGTCGAGATGACGCCGGGCAGCTGGGCGAGGAGGCGTTCGACTCCCCAGAAGCAGCCCCCGGCGAGGTAGATGACTTTGCTCATGGCGGGCCCTCGACTGGTGCGGTCCACGCGCCCTCGGCGGTGCGCGAGAGGGCGCGACGCGGCTGACGTGGCGATCATAGACTGCCGCCGTCTACCTGATCGACAGGTTAGGGACCGGGGCTGAGCTGCGCCCGGGGATCAGGCGGCGGCCGGATCCGATCAGCTGCGCCGCGGGCCCGCCAAGATGCGCCAGCAAGGCGGACGTACGTCCCTGACCGCGTTTTCACGCGACACCGCCAAATGGGTGCGTGCGCAGGTGAAGAGCCGCTACAGTGGTTCAAAGGGGCGCGTCCTCAAGTGGGCCAAAAGGCCCAACGCGCTTCCCGGAGTCCCCTATGGCGAAGGAGCCGATCTTGTCGACGATGAAAGCGATCCAACTGATCCGCCCCGGCGAATGGCCGGAGTTGCGTGAAGTGCCCATCCCCTCGCCCTCCTCGGGCCAAATCCTGCTGAAGATCACAGCCGCCGGGCTGTGCCACAGCGACATCGCGGTGATGGAGCACTACGCGGCGGCGATGAACTACAAGCTGCCGCAGACCCTGGGACACGAGTGCGCGGGCACCGTGGTCGACGCCGGCGACGGCGTCCGGCATCTCGTCACCCTGGGCGAAGAAGTGCTGGTCTACGGCCCATGGGGCTGCGGCCGATGCCGTCAATGCGCCGAGGGGTACGAGAACTACTGCTACAACGCGGCCGCCCGCGGCATAGTCCCGCCGGGCCTCGGCCGGGACGGCGGCGCCGCCGAGTACATGCTGGTCGACCGGGCCCGCTACCTGGTCCCGCTGGACGGGCTCGACCCGATCAAAGCCGTCCCGCTGACGGACGCCGCGCTCACGCCGTACCACGCCCTCCAGCACTCCCGCCACAAGCTCGACGCGAACTCCTACGCTGTGGTCTTCGGCGTCGGCGGCCTCGGCCACATCGCCATCCAGCTGATCAAGCACTTGACCCCTGCGCGTGTGATCGCGCTCGACGTCTCTCAGAAGCACCTCGACCTGGCGACGACGGTCGGCGCCGACTACGCGCTGAAATCCGATCCAGAAGCCGTGGCCGCCGTCAAGGACCTCACTCACGGCCAGGGCGCCGAGGTGGTCTTCGACTTCGCCGGCGTCCAGGCGTCGATCGACCTCGGCGCTCAGATGACCAAGGTGCGCGGCGACTGGAACATCGTCGGGATCGGCGGCGGCAGGGCGACTGTCGGCTTCGGCGTGGTCCCTTACGAATGCAACGTCTTCTCGCCGTACTGGGGCACCCGCGGCGAGTTGTACGACGTGGTGGCCCTGGCCCGCCGGGGAGTCTTCGAGCTGCACGTCGAGGAATATCCGCTCGACGAGGGCGAGAACGTCTACAAGCGGCTCCACGCCGGCGAGGTGCTGGGCCGCGCGGTCCTCAAGCCCTGAGCCTCGATCCAGGCTGAGGCGCCGGGCCGGCCGCCGAACATGTCCTACTCGCGGCCACCACGCCCGAGTGGGACGCGCATAGGATGGCCGCGATGGCAAGACAACTCGGTCCACCAGCTTCCGACAACCAAGGCGCCGGCCGGCCCGGCGGCCCGCCTGCCAACCGGCGGGTCGCCGGGCCCGGCACGCCGCTGAGCGCCGGGCCAGCGGCCGGATCTCCTCCGGTGTTCCCGCCTGGCGGCCAGACCCGCCAGGTCTGGGTCGGCCCGACGGGCAGGCGCGGCGCCGGGCCGCGGCCCAAGGCGGGCGGGACGGCGCCACCCCAGCCGCCGCCGGGCGGGGCAGACACTGGGACGTGGCGCACGGCATCGGGCGATGACTCCCGCGCCTTCCACGGCCCGCCGCGCCGTCGCCGCCGCGCCCGCCGGGTCGTGGCGACGCTGATCGTGGTGTCGCTGCTGCTGGTCGGCTGGCCGCTGGGACTGGCGCTGTGGGCGAACGGCGAGCTGCGGCACGTGGAGGCTCTCGTGCCCGGCGGAGTCGATGTGGGGCGGACCTACCTGGTCGCGGGCTCAGACGAGCGCGGCTCGGGCGGGGTGAACGATTCGACAACCGGTTCGCGGGCCGATTCGATTCTGCTGCTGCACGTCGCCGAGAACGGCCAGGGGTATCTCATATCGATCCCGCGTGACACCTATGTCGAATTGGATGAATACGGCGGTCAGAAGATCGCCTCGGCCTACGCCTTCGGCGGACCGCAGCTCCTGGTCGAGGCGGTGCAGGATCTGACCGGTTCCCACATCGACCACTACGTGGAGGTCGGTTTCGGGTCTGTGGTGGATTTGGTGGACGCGGTCGGCGGGGTCAGGCTTTGCATGGACGCGGACGTCGACGACAAGGACTCGAAGCTGAAATGGACCGCCGGCTGCCACGACGCGGACGGCGCGCTGGCGCTCGCGTTCAGCCGAATGCGCAAAGCCGACCCGTTGGGCGATATCGGGCGCGGCGCGCGGCAGCGCCAGGTGGTCGCAGCAGTCATGCAGGAGGCGATCTCACCAGCGCTCTTGTGGCAACCGTGGCGCCAGATCGCGTTGGTCGAGGCGGGCACTGGGGCCCTGACCGTCGACGAGGCGACGAACATCGTCGACTTGGGGCGGCTGCTGCTCGATTTCCGCGCCGCGACCGGCCCAGACGGCATCCAGGGCACTCCCCCGATCGCCAACATCGATTACCGTCCCGGGGGCATCGGATCCGCGGTGTTATTGGACCAGGATAAGGCGGCGCAGCAGTTCCGGCAGATCCGCGAAGGCGCCTGGGGCGGGTCCGAGGAATAGCGGCCGGCGGGCGCCGAACCCGCTCCGGCTGACGTCCAGCCGCCGGGCCAAGGCCCGCGGAGACGGCGTCTTCAACGGTTCATCTCCACAATACATTTACTGTTTTCGCCAAGTGGCGCCCCTGGAGCGCTCAGCTTTCTCCCGTAGCCTGGAAACGACCCCAACGGATCCCAGGAGGCTATGTGCAAGTCCGCCACGCCGCGCCGACCGGCGACCGGCCCTCGCGTCACCGCCGCAAGGTGACCGCCCGGCATCGGGCGCTGAAGGTGATCGCGACTGGTCTTGTGGCAACTCTCCTCGCGGCGTTCGCCGCCGTCGGAGAACGCATCCGCCAGCTCGACGCCAACCTGAAATCCCTGGACATCACCGAGTTGATCAGCCACACCCAGGCCCCGACGGAGCGCGCCCCTGAGGCGACGACCGCCGCCCCGCTGGATCCGTTCGGTGGCAAGGCTGTCAACATCTTGATCACGGCGATCGACTCGCGCGCCGGCGCGAACCACGATGTGGTGTCGGACACGGTGGGCAGCCTCCTCAACGACGTCAACATGGTCGCCCACATCTCCGCCGACCGCAGCCGGGTCGACATCTTGTCCATCCCGAGAGACACGTTGGTCACCATGCCCGCCTGCCAAAGGCCCGACGGCTCGATGGCGGGCGAAGACAGCTCACGGATGATCAACGAGGCGTTCGCGAAGGGCGCCGCGGGTGATCCCGAGATGCGGGCCGAGGGCGCGGCCTGCGTGTTCCTCACCATGCAGGCGGTCACCGGCATCAAGCTGGACGGCTTCATCATGGTGGAGTTCGCGGGCTTCGCCTCTGTCGTGGACGCGTTGGGCGGAATCGACGTGTGCGTCCCCGAAGGCTTGATCGGCTCCAAGACGGACATCGACCTGACCCCGGGCGTGCACCACCTGGACGGCGTCCTCGCCTTGGCGTTCGCCCGGACCAGATCGGGGAAGACGTACACCAGCGGGTATCTGACCGGATCCGACACGGACCGCATCAACCGCCAGCAGCAGCTGATCGCCACAGTGGTCCACAAGGTCCGCGCGTCTGGCGACCTCACGTCGCTGCCGCGACTCAACTCCGTCGCCACCGCGGTGACCACGTCCCTTTACCTCAATCCGGAGTTGGCCAGCGTCACCAAGCTGGCCGGGTTGGCGTACGCGCTGCGCGACATCGACATGGACCACGTCTCGCTGTTCACGCCGCCTTGGTATGACGACCCGTACCAGCAGTACAGGGTCCGCCTCAGCGAGTCCGGGGTCGAGGGCCGTTTCGGCGGCTACGGCGCCCCCCAAATCTTCGAGGCGATCGCATTGGATCAACCGATCCCAGGCACGGCGCCCTACAAGCTCGCCCACAATGAACCGGGCGACCAGTCCGTGGAAGCCGACGAGGACTTCACAACGCCGCTCAGCGCCGTCCCGGCGACCTGCGCTGTGGCCGGCCAAGGCGACAACGGCTGAGCCTCCTCAGCCAGCCGCAGGTTCCCCCGCCGACTCCCCCGCCGGCGCCCCCGCCGACTCCCCCGTCAGCGCGTCCGGCCCGCCCTCAAGCAGCTTGACGAACTGCGCCTCGTCCAGGATCGGAACCCCGAGTTCCCGGGCCTTCGCCTCGTTCGCGCCGGCCCCCGGCCCGACCACCGCGTAGTCGGTGCGCCGCGACACCGTCCCCGAGGCGCGGCCGCCGCGCGCCGCGATGGCCTCCTTCGCCCCCTCCCGGCTGAAGCCCTCCAGCGTGCCGGTGACCACGACCGTCAGTCCCGCCAACGTTGGCGCCACAGCCTCGCGCTGGTCGGCCAGGCGCACGCCCGCGCGCGTCCACGCCTCGACCACGGCGGCGCGCCAAGGGGTGGCGAACCACTCTTGGATCGACTCCGCTATCACCGCGCCCACGCCGTCGACGGCCGCCAGCTCCGCCACGTCCGCCGCCCGGATCGCCTCGAGGGCGCCGAACGCGCCCGCCAGCGTCCTGGCCACAGTCGGCCCGACGTGCCGGATCGACAACGCCACCAACAACCGCCACAACGGCCGCGCGCGGGCTTCGGCCAGTTGCTCCAGGAGCCGGCGTCCCGCCTCGTGCAGTTCCCCCGAGGCGGTGCGGAAGAAGGGCCGCGGCGCCCAAGTCCCCGGGCGCACGATGCCGTCCTTGTCGGTCGCTTCCGGAATCCAGCGCCAGACCATCGCCCGCCCGAGCTGTTCTTCGGTCAGCCCGAAGAGGCCAGCCTCGCTGGCGAGGACCGGCTCCAGCTCCTCAGGGGCCGCGGGCGCCGGCTTCGCCTCGGTCGGTCTCAGGGTCGCCATCGGGTCTGCCAGCGCCAGGGCCGCCTCTTGCCCGAGCGCGTCGATGTCGAGCGCGCCGCGCGAGGCGAGGTGTTCGACGCGCGCGGCGATCTGAGCCTTGCAGCCTTCGGCGTCAGGGCACCTCAGGTCGACATCGCCCTCTTTCGCGGGCGCCAACGGGCTGCCGCACGAGGGGCAGGCGGTCGGCATCGTCCATTCCCTCTCCTCTCCGGTGCGCGCCTCAGGCGCCGGCGCGACGATCTCCGGGATGACGTCGCCGGCCTTGCGCACCACCACCGTGTCTCCGATCAGCAGGCCTTTGCGCGCCACCTCGCGGGCGTTGTGCAGGGTCGCGAATGTGACGGTCGAGCCGGCCACGCGGACCGGCGCCATGATCCCGTATGGCGTGACGCGGCCGGTGCGGCCGACTTGCACGCCGATGCCGAGCAGCCGCGTGTTGACCTCTTCCGGCGGGAACTTGTACGCGATCGCCCACCGTGGCGCGCGGCGCGTCGCTCCGAGCGCGCTCTGCGCCGCGAGCCCGTCCACCTTCACCACGACCCCGTCGATCTCGATGTCGAGGCTGTGGCGGCGGCGGGTGAACTCTTCGACCTGGGCGAGCACCGCCGCCGCTCCGGTTTGCGGCTGGCTCAGCGGCGAGATCGGCAGGCCCCACGCCCCGAGCAGCGCGTAGACCTCTGAGAGGGTGGCGCCCTGGGGGGCGCCCTCTGCCCCGACGAGGCGTCCGACGCCGTGCACCAGGAACGCGAGGGGGCGCTCGGCTGTGACAGCCGGGTCTTTTTGACGCAGCGAGCCGGCGGCGGCGTTGCGCGGGTTGGCGAAGAGCCGGCGCGCGGGCCGCGGCCGTTTCCCTTGTTCGGCGAGGTCGCGGTTGGCGGCGGCGATGGCCTCGTTCTCCTCTTCGATGCGCGTGTTCAGCTCGTCGAACGCTGACCTAGGTAGAAATACTTCCCCGCGGACGTCCACGAACCGCGGCGCCGGATCCGCCGCCAACACCTTCGGGATCGCCGCTATCGTCAGCGCGTTCGCGGTGACGTCCTCCCCGACCAGCCCGTCGCCGCGGGTCGCCGCCCTGACCAGCTGGCCGTTCTCGTAGGTCAGCGACAAGGACAAGCCGTCGATCTTGGCCTCCGTCAGCCAGGTCGGCTCAACGCCGGCCAGCCCAGTGACCGCCTTGGCCATCCAGGCGCTCAGCTCCTCTTCGCTGAAGACGTTGTCGAGGGACATCATCGGCGTGGAATGGGCGACCTCCGCGAACTCGGCGGATGGCCGCCCCCCGGGCCGCTGCGTCGGCGAGGCAGGAGTCACGAGCGACGGATGGTCCGCCTCCAATTGGCGCAGCTCCGCCACGAGGGCGTCGAACTCAGAATCAGCCACCCGCGGCGCGTCCTCGACGTGATACGCATGTTCATGGGCGCGGATCTGGGCCACCAGATCCCGCCAGCGGGCTTGGACCTCACGCGTCGGCTCACTCACGAAGACCATTTTGGCGCAGCGGGCGATCGCGCGCGCCTCCCGCCGCGGCCCGTGCGAATGGCGAACAGCCGGGCGCGGGACGGCGGCGATGGCCATCGGCGGGCCGCGTGAGGGCGCCGACTGGTACAGTGGCGTAGCTTTAGCTAGGTGAAATTACCAAACGGCTCCGGAGGGTCCTCTGCGCGGCAGCCCCGCCCCCGCGCCGCTCGACAAGGAGATTGGTGAATTATGACGGCCTCAGCCCCCACGCCCGGCCAAGCGCGTGGCGCCAGCGTGTGGAAGCAAAACCGGAACCTGATCGCAATGCTCGCCGCGACCATCGTCACGGTGGTCGCCATCGCCACGGCGGTGGTGGCGGCGACCACCTCAGGCAAGACTGAGAAGGTCGCGCCGGACTCCGCTCTGGTCGAGCTGATCGAGGCGATCGACCGGACAGATCGCGCCTTCTGGACCGAGCTGCAGGACCGCGGTGTGAGCAACGCCCAAGCCACCACCTGCGAGACCTATCAGCCCGCGGAGGCGAGCGCCAACCTCGACGCGGCGGCCGAACAGCTGCATGATGCGGCCGCGGCGGTCGGGATCGACCGGTTGGCCCTCACCGAGTCCACCGCCGACCAGCAGATCAAGCTCCTTCTGGAGGAACCGGCGACCCGCGTGGAGCAGGCGCGCCAGCGGCTCTGCACCGGCACCCCGGGCGGCCTGACCCTAGCGGCGACTTTCGACAGGTCGCGCCAGGCGTTGGCCGATTTGGCGCATAAGATTCCGCCGCTGCTCGCCAACTCTGTGCTCGTCCCCCAAGCCCAGGCCTACGCGGACGCGATGAATCCCGACCAGCCGACCGTCCTGGCGACCGCCACGCCGCCCCCGGACGACCCGCGTGCCATCGCCCTCGCCGGACTGCGCGAGACCGTCGGCACGTTTGTCGACGACGCCGCGGACGGCCCACCGATCCTGCGCGTCATCGCCATCGTCTTGGGAGCGGCCGCGGTGCTCCTCTGGGCGCTGGTCATCCTGCTGCGGACCGTGTTCGCGACCACGCCCGCGCCTTCGGCAGAGCGCGCGACCGCCCAGGGGC
>JAITLE010000211.1 GCA_031278075.1 Bifidobacteriaceae bacterium
CGGTTCACCCGGAGGGCATCGAAGCGGTTCTGCGAGGACTGCCCAAAGTGGCAGACGCACTGGTTGTAGGGCTACCAGAGCCGGTCTGGGGGGAGTTGGTGACGGCGCTGGTGGTGCTCACCGCGCCTAGCGCGCCGACCGCGCCGAGCGCGCCAAACCTCGCGCACCTGCGGGAATCCGTCAAGGAGCGGTTGGGGGCGCCGTCCGCCCCCAGAGCGCTGGGCTACCTCAGCACCATCCCTATGGTCGCGCCCGGCAAACCTGACCGCGCGGCGGGGCGCGCCCTGGCCGCAGCGCTATCCCGCGAATCACAGCTTGAGCGGCTAGTGTGAACAACGTGGCGAGTCTTTCTGAATGGCTGGGTGGCCTGCGCTGGCGCACACTGCCGGCGGCTATAGCACCGGTGCTCGTAGGAATTGGGGCGTCCTGGCAGGAAGGATCAGCGCCGCTGTGGAACCGGGCGGGTCTGGCCGCGCTCGTGGCGCTCGCACTCCAGATCGGGGTGAACTATGCGAACGATTATTCCGACGGCGTGCGCGGTTCCGACACCCGACGCGACGGGCCGGCGCGGCTGACCGGCTCGGGGGCGGCATCGGCCAAGGCGGTCCGGGCGGCGGCGTTTGCCGCCTTCGGTGTGGCTGCGGTGGCCGGAACCTGCCTGGTGTGGACCACGGGGCAATGGTGGCTGCTGGCTGTCGGAGCGGCCGCCATCGCCGCTGCCTGGTTCTACACGGGTGGCCGCCACCCCTACGGCTACATGGCGCTCGGCGAGGCCGGCGTCTTCATCTTCTTCGGGCCCGTCGCCGTGCTGGGCACCTGCTACACGCAGCACCTGAGCGTCGATTGGCGCGCCGTTGTCGCCTCGATCGGTGTTGGTCTGCTGGCCTGCGCCATTTTGATGGCGAACAATTTGCGGGACATCGCCTCGGACAAGAAGGCCGACAAGGTCACCTTGGCGGTCAAACTGGGCGAGTCGCGCGCCCGCGCACTGTATTCATGGGAGATGTGGCTGGCGCTGCTGGCGGCGGCGGCCTGCGCCATCGGGCGTCCACGTATCCTGGTGGTGCTGCTCATGGCTGTCCCGACGGCGCGCTTGACCAGCGCCGTGGGTTCCGGCGTACGCGGCGCCGAGTTGGTGCGCATCTTGACCCGCACCGGCCAAGTCGAGTTGGGCTACGCGATTTTGATGGGTTTGGCATTGGCTCACCTGGGCCTGTTCAATGAATAAGGCCAACCTATAGGCTGGTCCCGATGGCCGTAATCCTGTTCGTATACGTTGTTCCGCTGGCGCTCATGGTGTTCGCCATAGTTGACTGCGCCACGGACGATGACGTTGAGCGCACCTCAGTGCCCAAGGTCCTGTGGATGATGGCGATTGTGCTGCTCCCCTACTTTGGCGCCCTGGCTTGGCTCGCAGTTTCCAAGATCGCGAAACCGCGCGGACGCGGATCGGGTGGCACGGCCGGATGGCCGGTGCGACGCCCTGGCCCGCTCGCGCCCGATGACAACCCCGCCTACCTGAGGCGTCTCGCCGAGGAACAGGCCCGGAAAGACCGAGAGCGGCGGCGGCGCGACGCAGAGGGCGGCGGGAACGCCGCCTGAGCGCCGGCGAGACGCAGAGCGCGCCGGGCGCGCCCGCGTGACGCAGAGGGCGCCTGAGGCCCCGGCCAGACGCAGAGCGGATCGGGAGCGGCGCGTGAACTGCCCGCGCGACGCAGAGCGCGCCGGGAGCTGCGGCGGCAGCACGACGCAGAGGGCGCCTGAGGCCCCGGCGAGACGCAGAGGGCGGCGGGCGCGCGGCGTTAGCGGAGTTCTGGCGGGAGCAGGTCTGCCGCCGGTTCGCAGTACGCCAGGGCACTCAACTTGTCGCCTTCGAACACCAGTGTTGTGACCGAAGCCAATGAGCAGGCCCGGCCTTGAGGCATGGGCCACAGGGCGCGTTGCTCGGCGCGGAGCCGCGCTCGCCAGACCGGTGATTGGTGCGAGACCACGATGGCCTCGCCGCCGGGGATTTCTGCGCGCAGGTCGGCGATGGCGGCGTGCATCCGGTCCGCGATCTGCTCGAACGGTTCGCCCCAGGATGGCCGCAGCGGGTTGCGGAGCCGACGCAGCGCCGCTGGTTTGAGCAGATTCGGCAAGTCGACTTTCTGCCCCGCGAACGAGTTCTGCGCCTCAATGACACGCGGATCGGTCCGGATCTCAAGGCCGAGCGCCGCGCTGATCGGGGCTGCGGTCTCCTGGGCGCGTTCCAGCGGACTCGCGACCAGCAAGTCAACCCGTGAGCCGATCCGGGCCGCGAAATAGTCCGCGACCCGCTGCGCCATGGCGTGTCCGTTGGCTGTCAGATGGAAATCCGGCAAGCGCTCATAGAGGACTTTTTCGGGGTTCATGACCTCGCCGTGGCGGACAAGGTGGACAGTGGTGCGTGGCTCGGCCATAACCCCAGTCTGGTTGGCGATGGCGGCCAGGTCCAATCGGGCCGCCCGCTGCGTGCGCCGAGCGCCCGGTTGGCTGCCGGTTTGGCTGGTCCCCGGCACCACCCCCGGTAGGCGGGATCGCCCCCGGTAGACGATCCCGTTCCCTGCGCTAGCGCGCCCCGGCGAGTGGTCACAAGCGCTGGAAAGGAGCGAAATCCGGCGTTACCCGCAGTTGTGACCAATCATCCCTCAGGCGCAGCACTCCGGGCGGAGGCCTGACCAGCACAAACGCAAATCAGGCCAGACCGGGCCACCCCGGCGAGTGGTCACAAGCGCTGGAAAGGAGCGAAATCCGGCGTTACCCGCAGTTGTGACCAAGCAACCATCAGGCGCAGCACGACCGGCGACCGCCTGACCACCACAAA
>JAITLE010000216.1 GCA_031278075.1 Bifidobacteriaceae bacterium
AGACCCCTCACCCTCAACCCAACAAAACCCAACGGTGAACGCCAACACCCGGGAGGAGACCCGTCCCACCACGCGGCATCAGTAGGGCTCCAACGGGATCTCCTCCGGCCAAAGCAGCCTGTGGCTGTCCATGCACTCAAGGGCATGGTTCTGCGCGGGATCGTAGCCCGGTCGGTGCGCCATCATGCCGTAGGCCTGCATGATCTCCAGGCTCGGGGTGCCAGGCGTGAAACCCGGCAAACCATTCTCAGCCAGACACTGGATCAGGCTCTCCCACATCGCGTCACGCTCGGCGCCCTCAGGCACATTATCCAACAACCACTGCCTCTGAACCTGAGACAAGTGCTCCCTGGCGCATTCATCGATCGCGAGCGACGCTTCCTCGGGCAACGCTGTCGACCCCTCCGGGATGTCCACGAGAAAATACTTGGACAAACCGTCGGTGCTCACCGCATTGCCGCCAGAGACGAACCCCCTGTCCTCAATGCACCTCTGAGCCGCCGCAAACGCCGCGTCATACTCCGCCTGAGTCACAACCCCATCATCCAACGGATCATCCACCTGCTCCTCCCCCTCCCCAGAGCAACCAGACACCAACACCACCACCGCGACGGTCCCCCAACAAAACAACCCAAGCCTGCTGACGCGACCAACCAAACGGGACGCCCCCGAACCCAGCCGACGCTCACGCCGACCTCCCCAACCAGCACGTCCGAGGATCAACACGTCAGGGGTACTCCACTTGTGTAGCCGGCCAAATTAGACCCTGCAGAAGTGTGCCCTTGGCCAGTGGTCCGATAGGTCCTGGTCCCCGAACCGTGGCGATCATCCTTCCCCTCAAGAAACCTTTGACTCGCATAGCGCACGCCCTTTCTTGACGCCGGAACCGCGTCTGGGGCGGTCGCCGCGGCTCTTCAGAGCGTACCAGGTGAACGCTAACATTCACAAGCCTCCATACGCGGCGGCCGGACATTCCTCACCCACGAGAGCCCAAGATTCTTTGCACCAGAAAGGAGCAGAAAAAGATGGAGGGCCGTCCCTCGGGGTGGGGGCGGGACGGCCCTCCGGCTATCGCGTCTCAGCCCACAGAGCTGCCACGCGGGTGGTGATCAGACGACGTCGTCGTCGACCCAGGCGAACGACTTGCTGACCGCCTTCTTCCAGGAGCGGTAGAGCCGATCCTTCTCCGTGACAGGCATGTCCGGGGTCCAGCGCCTGGACTCGGCCCAGTTGGCCCGCAAGTCGTCGAGGTTGGACCAGAAGCCCACGGCCAGGCCGGCGGCATAGGCGGCGCCCAACGCTGTCGTCTCGGCGACGACCGGACGCACCACGGGCACGCCCAGGATGTCGGCCTGGAACTGCATCAGCAGCTCGTTGGCGACCATGCCGCCGTCGACCTTCAGCTCGGTTAGGGGAACGCCCGAATCGGCGTTGACGGCATCGAGCACCTCGCGTGTCTGGTAGGCGGTGGCCTCCAGGGCGGCGCGGGCCAGGTGACCCTTGTTGACGTAGCGGGTGAGGCCGGTGAAGACACCCCGGGCGTCCGTGCGCCAATACGGCGCGAACAGACCCGAGAACGCCGGCACGATGTACGCGCCACCGTTGTCCTCGACGGTGTTGGCGAGCGCTTCGATCTCGGGGGCGCTCGCCACCAGACCGATGTTGTCGCGCAGCCACTGGATCAACGAGCCGGTCACCGCGATCGATCCCTCCAGGGCGTAGACCGGCGCTTGGTCGCCGATCTTGTACGCGAGCGTCGTGAGCAAGCCGTTCTTCGACATGACGATGTCGTGGCCGGTGTTGAAGATCAAGAAGCAACCCGTGCCGTAGGTGTTCTTGGCCTCGCCGGGGCCGAACGCGGCCTGGCCGAACGTCGCCGCTTGCTGATCGCCCAGGATGCCAGCGACGGGCGTCTCCCGGAGGAGCGAGTCGCTCGAGGCGACGCCGTAGACCTCAGAGGAGGACTTGATCGCCGGCAGCAGGGAACGAGGCACCTTGAAGATGTCCAGAATGCCTTGATCCCAATCCAGAGTCCGCAGGTCCATGAACAGTGTGCGGGAGGCGTTCGTCACGTCCGTGACATGGACGCCGCCGTTGACGCCGCCGGTCAGGTTCCAGGTCACCCAAGAGTCCGTGTTGCCGAACAGCAAGTCGCCGGCCTCCGCGCGCTCGCGGACGCCGGGCACGTTCTCCAGGATCCAGATCACCTTGGTGCCCGAGAAATACGGGTTGAGGGGGAGGCCAACGGTCTCCCGGAAACGGTCCACGCCGCCTTCAGCGGCAAGACGGTCCACGATCGGCTGGGTCCGCACGTCCTGCCAGACGATGGCGTTGTAGACCGGCTCGCCGGTGCGCTTGTCCCAGATCACTGTGGTCTCGCGCTGGTTCGTGATTCCGACCGCCGCCACATCGTGCCGGGTGATGTTGGCCTGGCCCAGAGCTGAACCGATCACCTCACGGGTGTTGGCCCAGATCTCCATCGGGTCGTGCTCAACCCAGCCGGCCTGCGGGAAGATCTGCTTGTGCTCCATCTGGCCCGTCGAGACGATGGCGCCAGAGTGGTCGAACACGATCGCCCTGGTAGAAGTTGTGCCTTGGTCGATTGCGACTACGTATTTAGTCATTGAACACTGAGTCCTTTCTCAGTCGTCTGCTTATGCGAGGTCGAGTGCCGGGCCGCGTCAGCCGACCACGGGCACGCCGACCAGCTGGGCCAGCAAGCCGGCGATCACGCCGCCGACGATTGGACCGGCCACGGGAACCCAGGAGTAGCCCCAGTCGGAGCTGCCCTTGCCCTTGATCGGCAGCACGAAGTGGGCGATGCGGGGGCCCAGGTCGCGAGCCGGGTTGATGGCGTACCCAGTCGGGCCGCCCAGAGAGGCGCCGATGCCGACGATCAGCACCGCGACCGCCAGCGGACCCAGCCCCGAGGGCGAGCCCGCAGCCATGATCACCCAGTAGACCAGCACGAAGGTGGCGATGACCTCTGTCACGAAGTTCCAGGTGTACGAGCGGACCGCCGGGCCGGTGGAGAAGGTGCCGAGCTTGCTGCCCGGGTCCGGTTCGTCGTCATAGTGCTGCTTGTAGGCGGCCCAGGCGATGACAGCGCCGAGGAACGCCCCAAGGAACTGCGCGCCGATGTAGGCCGCGGTCGACGCGAAGTCGATGTCGATCCCGGAAGACCAGGTGTCGGCGCCTGACGCGATGATCCCGAACGTCACGGCGGGGTTGAGGTGGCCGCCCGACTTATAGGCGGCGTAGACGCCGGCGAAGACGCCGAAGCCCCACCCGAAGTTGATCATCAGCCAGCCGCCGCCGAAGCCCTTGGTCTTCGTCAGGATCGCGTTGGCCACGACCCCGACGCCAAGGACCAGCAGCGTTGCCGTTCCGATCAGCTCAGGGATGAAGATGTCAGTCATGATGGTGGGTTGTTCGCCAACTGCGAGTAGCTCCACAGTCTGCCCCTTTCGACTAGATGGATGGGTGAAATGAGCGGCCGTCTTTGGCCGTCAAATGCGGCGCCGACAGCAGATTCCCTTGAAGTGCTCACTTAGGGCAACCACGATGCACAAACGTGCAACAATTGGATATGCCCACCAGCCGCGCGGAAGACCTGTTCATCGCCGCCTCCCTGTATTACAGCCAAGGCCAGACCATGGAGGCTGTCGCCCGCCGGCTCGGCACCTCCCGTTCCACGGTCTCGCGGCTCCTCAAAGCCGCCCGCGAACAGGGCATAGTCTCAATCACGCTGAACGATCCGTCCAGGGATCTCGAGGGAGTCGCCGCCCTGGTCCGGGGCCGGTTCGGCGTCAACGTCACGGTTGTTCCCCTGCCCCGCGAAACAGACGAGATGGAGCGGCTCAAGATGGTCGCCTCAGAGGCGGCCGGAGTGTTGGGCCGCTGGATGGGACCCTCGATGGTCTTGGCCGTCGCTTGGGGCAACACGACAGCGGCGATCTCTCAGGAGCTGCGCCCCAAGGCCATCCGCGGCGCGGCCGTCGTCCAACTCAACGGCGCCGCCAACACGCGCACCTCCGGTGTCTCATACACGGCCGCGCTACTCTCAGGCTTCGCCCGGGCCTTCAACGCCTCGATCATGGATTTCCCCGTGCCGACGTTCTTCGACTCTCCAGCCACCAAGGAGATGATGTGGCGGGAACGGTCGATCACCCGCGTCCTGGAGGCGCAGGCCAAAGCCGATATCGCGCTGATGTCCGTCGGCTCCCTAGACGGCACGCTGCCCAGCCACGTCTACGCCGCCGGCTATCTCGACAGCCGCGACATGAAGATGCTGAAACACGAGCGGGTGGTCGGCGACGTGTGCACAGTCTTCATCCGCGGAGACGGCTCGTACGAGGACATCGCCATCAACCGCCGCGCGTCCGGCCCCACGCCCGCGCAGCTCCGCGCCATCCCCCGGCGCCTCATGGTGGTGGCGGGGGACGCGAAGGTCGACGGCTTGCTCGGAGCGCTGCGCGCCGGGGTGGCCACGGACCTCGTGGTGGACGACAGAACCGCAGGGCTCCTCGCCCAGCGCATGTGACCGCCACGCCGCCCCCAGCGCCCGATGCCGTCCCGCCAGGCCAGCAGGGCCCCTCACGCGGGCAGCCACAACGTCACCACACGCCCGACGCCGTCCCGCCACGCCCCCTGAGCCCCTCACGCGGGCAGCCACAACGTCACCACACGCCCGACGCCGTCCCGCCAGGCCCCGCCCACCGGCCGCTCAGAGCGGGGCCACCACCACGCCGCGCTCGGCCAACTCCGTGGCGCCGCCGTCCTCGGCGGTCAGAACCCACACACCGGCCGCGGTGCGGGCCACAGTGTGCTCCCAGTGGGCCGCGAGGCCGCCATCCACCGTCCGCACAGTCCAGCCGTCCGTGTCCACGGAGGCGGCGATCTCACGCTCCACCACCATCGGCTCGATCGCCAGCACCATGCCAGGCCGCACCCGCGGTCCCCGCTCCCGGGCCGCGTAATTGAGCACATCCGGGTCCATATGCATAGCCGTGCCGATGCCGTGCCCGCCGTAGTCCCGGATCACCCCGAAGGACGGCGCAGCCTGACGCACGGACGCCTCCACCGCGGCGCCTATCTCACCCACCCGGGCGGCTGAGGCGAACGCCGCGACACCATCCCACAGCGCCCGCCGAGTGACCTCGACCAACGCCTCGGCGTGCGCCTGCGCCTCGCCGACACAGACCGTGACCGCCGCATCCGAATGCCAACCGTCCAGCACCGCGCCGCAGTCGACCGAGACGACATCGCCCTCCCGCAACACCTGGCCCTGAGGTATGCCGTGGACCACCACGTCGTTGATCGAAAGGCAGATCGAGGCGGGATAACCGTCGTAGCCCAAGAAGTTCGGGCGCGCGCCCGCGTCCCGGATGACACTCTCCGCCAAAGCGTCGACATCCCGCGCGACCGCACCTGGCGTCAGCGCCTCACGCACCGCGGCCAAAGCCCGAGCCGTCACCAGCCCGGATGCGCGCATCGCCCTGATCTGAGCCGGCGTCTTCAGCTCGACACGCTCACGCCGCAGAATCACTTCGGCGCCACCGTCAGGGCCTGCATCAGACCGCCACGCCCAAGGCGAGGCAGACCCGCGCGGTCACATCCTCAACGGTCCCGGCCGCGTCCACGCGCTTCAGCAGCCCCCGCTCCCGGTAGACCCGCGCGATCGGCTCGGTCTGCGCGTGGTAGACGGCCAGGCGCTCGCGGATCACATCCTCGGAATCGTCCGCGCGGCCCTCCAACGCCGCCCGGCGGGTCAGCCGCTCCACGACAAGGTTCTCGGCGAGGCTGAACTCCAACGCGGCCGAAAGGCGCCACCCCAACTCGTCGAGCATCTGGTCCAGGACTCCCACCTGGGGGACGTTACGCGGGTAACCGTCCAGGATGAAGCCGCGGACGGCGTCGTCCGCCCCAAGGCGGTCCCGCACCATGGCGTTGACCACGGCGTCAGGCACCAGGTGGCCCTGCGCGATGTACGTCCGCGCCTCGACGCCCAAGGCGGAGCCGCGGGCCATCTGGTCGCGTAACAGAGCCCCCGTCGAGATCTCCGGAATGGCCAGCGCGGCCGCCAACAACGTCCCCTGGGTGCCCTTGCCGGAGCCAGGCGGCCCCAACAGGACCAACCGCTGACTCACCGGAGGAAGCCGCCGTAGTGACGTTGCTCGAGCTGGGCCTCGATCTGTTTGACCGTGTCAAGGCCCACACCCACGATGATCAGCAACGTGGTGCCGCCGAACGGCAGGTTCTGGGTGATCCCCAACAAACCGAACAGCACCTGTGGCACCAAGGCGACCACCGCCAAGTAAATCGACCCGGGCGTGGTGATGCGCGTGATCACATAGTTGAGATACTCCGCCGTGGGGCGGCCCGCCCGGATACCAGGGATGAAGCCGCCGTACTTCATCATGTTGTCTGCGACTTCTTGCGGGTTGAACGTGATGGCCGTGTAGAAGAAGCAGAAGAAGATCGTCAACGCGCCGTAGAGCACCATGTACAGCGGGTCGGTCGACGAGAAATTCCGCTGGATCCAGACCACGAAGGCGTTCGAGGGGTCCGCCGAGAACTGCGTGAACATGGTCGGCAGCGACAACAACGAGGACGCGAAGATGATCGGGATGACGCCGGCGGTGTTGATCTTCATCGGAATGTAGTTGGTGCCGCCGCCCAACGTGCGCCCGCCCACCATCCGCTTGGCGTATTGCACGCGGATGCGGCGCTGGCTCTGCTCGACGAAGACGATCGCGCCGATCACGGCCACGAACACGATCAGCACCACGATCAGGTTCGTCACACCGTTGGTGCTCCCCCAAATCTGGCCCAACGACGCGGGGAAACCGGCCACGATCGAAGTGAAGATGAGCAACGACATGCCGTTGCCGACGCCCTTCTCGGTGATGAGTTCGCCCAGCCACATGATCAGGCCGGTGCCGGCGGTCATCACGATGATCATCAGGGTCAGCGTCCAAGGCGTGTCCGGGTCGATCACCTGGATGTCGCTGCTCACAGTCCCGAACAGCGCCCCGGTCCGCGCCGTGGTGATCACCACGGTCGATTGGAGGACCGCCAACGCGATCGTGAGGTAGCGGGTGTACTGGGTGAGCTTGGTCTGGCCGGACTGGCCCTCCTTGTGCAGGGTCTCGAACCGTGGGATCACGACGCGCAAGAGCTGCACGATGATGCTCGCCGTGATGTACGGCATGATCCCCAGCGCGAACACCGACAACTGCAACAACCCGCCGCCGGAGAACAGATTGATCAAGCCCAACAGGTCGCTCGACTGCGACTGTTCCTGGATCGCGTCGATGGCGGCCGGGTCCACACCAGGCGTCGGCACAAACGAGCCGACCCTGAACAGCACCATGATGCTGATCGTGAACAGCAGTTTGCGCCGCAGGTCCGGCGTCCGGAACGCCTTGGCAAAAGTCCCTAGCACGGGGGATCCTTTCTGGACGAATGGGGCTGCCGGGCCGAACCGCTGGTCGCGAGTGGCCTAGGCCGTTATCACTGTAACGGTTGGGGCTCCACCGTGCCCCCGGCGGCGATGATCTTGACCCGAGCGGCGGCGGATGCCGCCTGCACCCTGACCTCCAGCCGGACCGCCACAGCGCCGTCTCCCAGCACCTTGACCGGGCGGCGCGGCCGCACCACGCCCCGCGCCGCGAGGTCCTGAGCGGTCACCACGCCGCCGCCTGGGTAGAGTTCCTCAAGCCTGTCAAGGTTGACGACCTGATACTCCACGCGGAAGCGGTTCTTGAAGCCGCGCAGCTTCGGCAACCGCATGTGCAACGGCATCTGCCCGCCTTCCAGCCGCGCGGGCACCTGCGAACGCGCCTTTGTGCCCTTGGTGCCCCGGCCGGCGGTCTTGCCCTTCGACCCCTCGCCGCGGCCCACGCGGGTGCGCGCCGTCTTGGCGCCCGGCGCGGGCTTGAGGTGGTGCGCCTTCAACACGTGGGACTTGGCGACCTTGGCGGACGATGCCGACCGGTCGGGATCGTCCACAACCGTCGCGGCGCCGACCACCGCCTCAGGTGGCGTCGCGGCGCTCTCCAACGGCTCCGCCGCCTGGGCGGGGACCTCGTCTTTCTTCTTGGCCATCGTCAGTCGATCTCCTCAACGGTCACGAGATGGGCGACTGTGCGAACCATGCCGCGCACCACTGAACTGTCTTCCTTTTCCACGGTCTGGCCGATCTTCCGCAACCCGAGCGACCGCAGCGTCTCCCGCTGGTTGCGCTGGCCGCCGATTCCGGACTTGACCTGTTTGATTCTGAGCGTGGCCATCACTTCTCCTCACCGTCGCGGGTCGCCACGACCACGGCTTGGGCCTGGCGCTTGAGCAACGCGGCGGGCGCCACGCGCTCCAGCGGCAGGCCACGGCGCACCGCCACAGCCGCCGGCTCCTCCAAAGCGCGCAGAGCGGCGACCGTCGCGTGGGCGATGTTGATCGCGTTGGACGATCCCAACGACTTGGACAGGACGTCGTGGATGCCAGCGCACTCGAGGACCGCGCGGACGGGGCCGCCGGCGATCACACCTGTGCCGGGGGCGGCTGGGCGCAAGAAGACCACGCCTGCGGCCGCCTCGCCCTGGACCGGGTGCGGGATGGTCTGAAGGATGCGCGGCACCTTGAAGAAAGACTTCTTCGCCACCTCGACACCCTTCGCGATCGCCGCCGGCACCTCCTTCGCTTTGCCGTAGCCGACACCGACTGTCCCGTCGCCGTCGCCCACGACCACCAAGGCCGTGAAAGAGAACCGCCGCCCGCCTTTGACGACCTTGGCGACGCGGTTGATGGCGACCACGCGCTCGAGGTATTGGCTCCTGTCGTCGTCAGCGCGTGAGCCGCGCCGACCGTCCCGGCGGCCGGAGTCGCGCCGGGCGCCGCCGCCGTCACGGCCCGCCTGCTCAGGACCTCGCTGCTCTGCAGCCATCAGATGCTCTGCCTTCCGTTGTGCTTCGACATGCGTGCTCCTAGAGGGTCAGCCCGCCGCCGCGGGCCCCTTCAGCGACAGCGGCCACCCGGCCGTGGTACTTGTTTCCGCCGCGGTCGAACACCACGGCCTCGATGCCTTTGGCGCGAGCGCGTTCGGCCACCAACTCGCCGACCCGCCGGGCCTTGGCCGTCTTGTCGGCCGTGGCCGCACGCAACTCCGTCTCCATGGTGGAGGCGGACGCCAGCGTGTGGCCCACCGTGTCGTCGATCACCTGAGCCACCATGTGGCGCGCCGACCGAGTGACCACGAGGCGCGGCCGTGCCGCGGTGCCCGCGACGCTCTTGCGCAACCGGCGGTGCCGTTTGGCCCGCTGCGCCGCCCTTGAAACCGTCGCCATAGTCACTTACCAGCCTTTCCAACCTTGCGCCGGACCGCTTCGCCTTGGTAGCGCACGCCTTTGCCCTTATACGGCTCGGGTTTGCGGATCTTGCGGATGTTCGCCGCGACCTCGCCGACCAGTTCCTTGTCGATCCCGCTGACCGTGAACCGCGTCGCCGTCTCCACCGCGAACGTGATCCCCGGGGGGGCTTTGACCGGCACCGGGTGAGAGAAGCCCAGAGCGAACTCCAAGTCGCCCTCCCTGGGCACGACTCGGTAGCCGGTGCCGACGATCTCCATGACCTTGGTGTACCCGGCGGTCACCCCCGTCACCATGTTGGCGACCAGGGTGCGGGAAAGCCCGTGCATGGAGCGGGAGCGCCGCTCGTCGTTCGGGACGGTGACGACGATGGCGCCGTCCTCGTCGCGGGCGACGGACACGGGCTCGGGGAGCACGCGGCTCAGGGTCCCCTTGGGACCGTTGACCGTCACTGCGCGGCCGTCGATTGTCACATCCACCCCCGCGGGCACGGGGATGGGCAGCTTGCCGATGCGCGATGCCATTTCCGGTTCCCTCCTACCAGATGTAGGCGAGGACTTCCCCGCCCACTCCTCGTTTGGCCGCCTGCCGGTCCGTCATCAACCCCGAAGAGGTCGACAAGATGGCGATGCCTAGACCGCCGAGCACCCGCGGCAGGTTGGTCGACTTGGCGTAGACGCGCAGGCCCGGCTTCGAGATGCGCTTCAAACCGGCGAGCGCCCGTTGGCGGCCCGCCCCATATTTCAACACCACCCGCAGGGTCGCGCCGACCGGCGCCTCCTCCTTGGAGTGGGCCGTGATGTAGCCCTCACGCTGCAGGATCTCGGCGATGGCGGCCTTCATCTTCGAATACGGCATGGCCACGGACTCGTGGTGCGCCGCGTTCGCGTTGCGGATCCGCGTCAGCATGTCCGCGATCGGATCGGTCATTGTCATGTGGGCGATCCCACCTTCCTCGCCACGGTTTCGCCGGCCAAAGCGGCCCGGCGACCTGCGGCGTAGTCGATTACCAGCTGGATTTGGTCATTCCGGGCAGTTCGCCGCGGTGCGTCAGCTCACGCAGACACACCCGGCACAGCCCAAACTTGCGGTACACGCTGCGGGGCCGGCCACACCGGTTGCAGCGCGTGTAGGCCCGTACCTTGAACTTCGGCGTCCGGGCCGCCTTGACGATCAGTGACTTCTTCGCCACGTCAGTTGCCCTCCTTGAACGGGAACCCCAGACGCTTGAGCAGCGCCCGGCCCTTGTCGTCGTCGTCCGCGCTGGTCACCACGGTGATGTCCATGCCTCGGACCCTGTCGATGCGGTCTTGGTCGATCTCATGGAACATCGACTGCTCCGTCAGACCGAAGGTGTAATTGCCGTGCCCGTCGAACTGGCGATCCGACAGCCCGCGGAAGTCGCGGATGCGCGGCAAAGCCGTGGTCAGGAGGCGGTCCAGGAACTCCCACATGCGGTCGCCCCGCAGGGTGACGTGGGCGCCGATCGGCATGCCCTCGCGCAGTTTGAACTGGGCGATCGACTTGCGCGCGCGCGTCACCGTGGCCTTCTGCCCCGTGATCAGCGCCAAATCGGCTTGGGCGCCCTCGATCAGCTTCGAGTCCCGAGCCGCGTCGCCCACGCCCATGTTGACCACGATCTTGATCAGCTTGGGCGCCTGGTGCACGTTCCCGAGCGCGAAGTCCTTGACCAGCGTGGGCAGGATCTCCTCGCGGTAACGCACCTTCAGGCGCGGCGGGGTGGGCGCTGGGCCGCGGGCATCGGCCACACCGGACGGCGCCGCCTTCGCGTCGCCGCCCTTCGCCGGGGGCTTCCGGGGCGGCGGCGCGCCCTTGAGCGGCGGCTTTTTCGCCGGCGCCTTCTTCGCTGCGGTCTTCGCGTTGGTCTTCGCGGCCATCGGCGCTACAGCTCCTTACCCGATTGCTTGGCGTAACGCACCCGCACCACGCGAGTGCGGCCATCGCGCTCGACGGTCTCCTCGCGGTGGCCCACCCGGGTGGGCTTGCGGGTCTGGGGGTCCACCACCATCACATTCGACACGTGGATCGGCGCCTCGATGGTCTCGATCCCGCCGGTCTTGCCGCCTCGCTGGCTCTGACCCACCTTGCGGTGCTTGGTGACGCGCTGGACGCCCTCCACAATCAACCGGTCCTTTTCCTTGATCACGGCGAGGACGCGGCCCTGCTTGCCGCGGTCCCGACCAGAGATCACCTGGACCAGGTCGCCCTTCTTGATATTCGCCATGTCGCTACAGCACCTCCGGCGCCAATGAGATGATCTTCATGAACTTCTTCTCCCGCAGCTCACGGCCCACAGGGCCGAAGATGCGCGTGCCGCGGGGCTCGCCGTCGTTCTTCAGGATCACAGCGGCGTTCTCGTCGAACCGGATGTAACTGCCGTCGGGCCGGCGGCGCTCCTTGGTGGTGCGCACCACGACGGCCTTGACGACATCGCCCTTCTTCACGCCCCCGCCGGGGATCGCGTCCTTGACGGTCGCGACGATCGTGTCGCCGATCGACGCGTAGCGTCGCCCGGAGCCGCCCAGCACACGGATGCACAAGATCTCCTTGGCGCCGGTGTTGTCGGCCACCCTCAGGCGGGTCTCCTGCTGAATCATGTCCTCACCCCTACTTGGCCTTCTCGAGGATCTCCACCACACGCCAGCGCTTCGTGGCGCTGAGCGGACGGGTCTCCATGATCAGCACCAGGTCGCCGACGCCGGCGGTCTCGTGCTCGTCGTGGGCCTTGACCTTGGTCACGCGGGTCATGACCTTGCCGTACAGCGGGTGCTTGACGCGTTCCTCCAGCCGGACCACCACGGTTTTCATCATCTTGTCGCTGACGACCAGGCCGCGCCGCGTCTTGCGGCGCGAGGTGCGCTGGGGCGCCGGGGCGGCGGTGCTCACTTCTTCTCAGCCTCCACGTTCGAGGTGGGCGCGGTGCGGATGCCAAGCTCCCGCTCCCGCAGTACGGTGTAAATTCGCGCGATGTCGCGTTTGACCGCCTTCAGGCGGCCGTGCGACTCCAAGTCGCCGGTGGCGCTCGCGAAACGCAAGTTGAACAGCTCTTCCTTCGAGCGGGCGAGTGCCGCCACCAGCCGCTCGTCGTCCAGCAGGTCGAGTTGATCGGGCGTCAGATCCTTCGAGCCGACAGGCATCTCACTCACCACCCTCTCGTCTGATGAAGCGACACTTCATGGGCAGCTTGTGCATCGCGCGAGTCATCGCCTCGCGCGCCAGCGGCTCCGGCACACCCGACAACTCGAACACCACCCGGCCCGGCTTGATGTTCGCGATCCACCACTCCGGTGAGCCCTTGCCGGAGCCCATCCGGGTCTCGGCGGGCTTCTTGGTGAGCGGCCGGTCGGGGAAGACGTTGATCCACACCTTGCCGCCACGCTTGACGTGGCGGGTCATCGCGATACGAGCCGCCTCGATCTGGCGGTTCGTCAAATAGGCGGGTTCCAGCGCCTGGATGCCGTAGTCGCCGAACGCGATCTGGGTGCCGCCCTTCGCGGCGCCCGACCGTTTCGGGTGGTGCTGCTTGCGGTGTTTGACGCGGCGGGGAATGAGCATGGCTCAGGCCTCCGTTCCTGTGGCGGCGCCCACCGGCGCCTGGTCATACGATTGCCGGCCACCGTCACGGCCGCCGTCACGGCCGCCGTCACGCCTGGGGCGCGACCGTTCGCGGTCCGGACGGCCGCGCGCCGGCCGGGGCGCGGCCGCCTGTCGGCGGGCGAACTCCTTCTCCGTCAGGTCGCCCTTGTAGATCCACACCTTCACGCCGATCCGGCCGAACGTGGTGCGGGCCTCGAAGAAGCCATAGTCGATGTTCGCCCGCAGTGTGTGGAGCGGCACCCGCCCCTCGCGGTAGAACTCCGAGCGGGACATCTCGGCCCCGCCCAAGCGGCCCGAACACTGCACCCTGACACCTTTGGCCCCGGCCCGTTGCGCGGACTGCAATCCCTTGCGCATCGCCCGGCGGAACGAGACCCGGCTCGCCAGCTGCTCGGCTATGCCCTGCGCCACCAACTGGGCGTTGATCTCCGGGTTCTTCACCTCGAGGATGTTCAGTTGGACCTGTTTGCCTGTCAGCTTCTCGAGTTCGCCCCGGATCCGATCCGCCTCGGCGCCGCGCCGGCCGATCACAATCCCGGGCCGGGCGGTGTGGATGTCGATCCGCACCCTGTCGCGGCTCCGCTCGATCTCCACCTTGGCGACGCCGGCCCGCTCAAGGCCGGTGGCCATGAGCCGACGGATCTCCACGTCCTCTTTCACGTAATCCCGGTAGCGCTGACCCGGCTTGGTGGAGTCGGCGAACCACCGAGAACGATGGTCGGTCGTGATCCCGAGCCTGAACCCAAGCGGGTTGACCTTCTGTCCCACTAGCGAGCCCTCTCCTTCTGCTGGTTCGCGGGCCGATCTGCCTGGCCGCGCCGTCCGCTCCTAGAGCGGCTGACACCTGTGGCCGCCTCGCGCCGGGCGACCACCTCGGCGCGCTCGCGGACCACGAACGTGATGTGGCACGAACGCTTCAGAATCCGCCCTGCGCGGCCCTTGGCGCGCGGCCTGAAGCGTTTCATCGTGGGCCCCTCATCCACGTAGGCCTCGGCGACATACAGCGCCGTGGCGTCGGTGGCGAGCCCGTTGCGTTCCCGCTTCGTCAGGATCGAATCCCGCGCGGACTCCAGCACCTTGCGCGCTGGCAGGCTCGCCGCCTGCGGGGCGAACAAGAGCGTGCTCACGGCCTCGTCGACGCTCTTGCCGCGCACCAGGTCGACGACCCGGCGGGCCTTCATCGGCGTCATGCGGATCCTCCGGCCGGTCGCCCGGCCCGCCGCGAGGTCCACCACCTTCCTGGATTCCTTGCTCATCAGCGGCGACGTCCCTTCTTGTCGTCCTTCTCGTGGCCGCGGAACGTCCGCGTGGGCGCGAACTCGCCCAGCTTGTGTCCCACCATCGACTCTGTGATGAACACCGGAACGTGTTTGCGGCCGTCATGCACCGCGAAGGTGTGGCCGAGGAAGTCTGGGGTGATCATGGACCGCCTAGACCAGGTCTTGATCACGGTCTTCAGGCCCTTCGCGTTGTGCTCGTCGACCTTCTTCTGGAGGTGGTCGTCGACGAACGGGCCCTTCTTCAAGCTGCGAGGCATTGTCTATCGGTCTCCTAGATCAGCGCTTCTTGCCGGTGCGCCGGCGGCGGACGATCAACTTGTCGCTGGCCTTGCCCGGTTTGCGGGTCCGGCCCTCCGGTTTGCCCCACGGGCTGACCGGGTGGCGGCCACCGGACGTCTTGCCCTCGCCGCCGCCGTGCGGATGGTCTACGGGGTTCATGGCGACGCCACGGACGTGGGGACGGCGTCCCTTCCAGCGCATCCGGCCCGCTTTGCCCCAGTTGATGTTCGACTGCTCCGCGTTGCCGACCTCTCCGATCGTGGCGCGGCACTGCAGGTCGACGTTCCTGATCTCGCCGGACGGCAGCCTAAGCTGCGCGAATCGGCCCTCTTTGGCGACCAACTGGATCGACGAGCCGGCGCTGCGCGCCAACTTGGCCCCGGCGCCCGGGTTCAACTCGACCGCATGGATCACCGTGCCCAACGGGATGTTGCGCAGCGGCAAGTTGTTGCCCGGCTTGATGTCAGCGTTCGGCCCGGATTCGATCCGGTCGCCCTGGGAAAGCCGCGCGGGCGCCAGGATGTAACGCTTGGAACCGTCCACGAAGTGCAGCAACGCGATCCGCGCTGTCCGGTTCGGGTCGTATTCGATGTGCGCCACCTTGGCCGGCACGCCGTCTTTGTCATTCCGTTTGAAGTCGATGACGCGGTAGGCCCGTTTGTGGCCGCCGCCGCGGTGCCGCGCGGTGATCTTGCCGGACGAGTTCCGCCCGCCGGTCTTGGTCAGCGGCCGAACGAGCGACTTCTCGGGCTTGGAGCGCGTGATCTCGGCGAAGTCCGAGACCGACGAGCCGCGCCTGCCCGGCGTGGTCGGCGAGTACTTCCTGATAGCCATAGCGGTCTTCCAGCCCTTCTGCTAACCGACTTGCGCGCCGAAGACGTCGATGGAGCCCTCCGCGAGCGTCACAATGGCCCGTTTGGTGGACTTCCGCCGGCCGATCCCCTGGCGGGTCCGTGTGGTCTTGCCTTGGCGGTTGATCGTGTTGACCGCGGCGACCTTCACTCCGAAGATCTTCTCCACGGCGATCCGGATCTCGGTCTTGTTGGCGCCGGGCGCCACGATGAACGTGTACTTGCCCAGCTCGATCATCCCGTAGCTCTTCTCGGAGACCACCGGGCGGATGATCACGTCCCGGGGGTTCTTGGGCAACGCTATCTTGCTCATCTCGCCTCCTCGATGTCTGTGGACGCCGCGTCAGCGCCCGATGCCGTGCCCTCAGCCTCGGCATCATCCAAGGTGTCGTCGTCGGTCGCGTCGTCGGCTGCCTCCGTGACGCCATCCTCCGTCTCTTCCACGGCGTCCGCCTCGTCAGCGGCGGCGTCAGCGGCCGCATCGTCAGCGGCGGCGTCAGCGGCCGCATCCTCAGCGGCTGCGTCAGCGGCCGCATCGTCAGCGCCGGCTTGGGCGACTGCGGCGTCTTCAGCGGCCTTGGCGGCGCCGGCCCGGGCGGCCAGGACCGCCTCACCCAAGGGATCGAGGCCGGACTTCGGGCTGGCCAAGAAGTCGGCCAGCGCGGCCCACGTGAAGATCACGTCGTCCGAGACCACCACGTCATAGGTGTTGAGCTGGTCCGGGGTCAAGAGGTGCACCTGCGGGAGGTTGCGCACCGACAGGAGGCCCACCTCCTGGTCACGGTTGATCACCACGAGCACCCTGGGGCGCTCGGTGAGCTGGGCCACAAACCGCGCCGCGGCGCGCGTGGCGGGCGTCGCGCCGGCCACGAAATCGCGCACCACATGGATTCGCCCGTGACGGGCCCGGTCGGAGAGAGCGCCGCGCAGCGCCGCCGCCTTCATCTTCTTGGGCGTGCGCTGCGAGTAGTCCCGCGGCTGCGGCCCATGCACCACGCCGCCGCCCTTGAACTGAGGCGCACGGGTCGAGCCCTGTCGGGCCCGCCCGGTGCCCTTCTGGCGATAAGGTTTGCGGCCACCGCCGCGCACCATGCCGCGGGTCCTCGTGGCGTGCGTCCCCTGCCGGGCCGCGGCCAACTGGGCGACGACCACCTGGTGCAACAACGGGATGTTCGCTGGGACGCCGAAGACGGCGTCGGGCAGCTCGGCCGTGCCGATCTTGCCGGCCGCCGGGTCCCACACATCGACTGTGCTCATGCCCTCGGCTCTCCCTTCACCGCGTCCCTGACCAACACCAAGCCGCCGTTCGGACCCGGCACGGCGCCCTTCACCAGCAGCAGCCCGTTCTCGACGTCGATCGCGTGCAGACGCAGATTCAACGTGGTGTGGCGCGCGTTGCCCATCCGGCCGGCCATGCGCATGCCCTTGAGGACCCGGGCGGGGGTGGCGCACGCGCCGATCGAACCCGGCTTGCGGTGGTTGCGGTGCGCGCCGTGCGAGGCGCCGACGCCGGCGAAGCCGTGCCTCTTCATCACGCCGGCGGTTCCCTTGCCTTTGGTGGTCCCCGTCACGTCCACCAACTGGCCGGCCTCGAACACGTCCGCTTTGAGTTCGGTCCCGACCGTGTACGACTCGGAGTCCCGGAGCTTGACCTCCGCCAGGTGACGGCGGGGGGTGACACCGGCTTTCGCGAAGTGCCCGGTCTCCGGCTTGTTGACCCTGGTCGGCTTGATCGCGCCGTACCCCAGTTGGACAGCGCTGTAGCCGTCGACTTCCTGGGTGCGCACCTGCGTGACGACATTCACGCCCACCGCGATCACGGTGAGCGGAACAACGCGTCCCGCCGAGTCCCAGAGCTGGGTCATCCCCAGCTTGGCGCCCAGCAGGGCCGCTTTGGGCCGTGCTTCCAATGCAACGCTACTCATCTTCTTCGTGGTCCTCTTGGGTCCGTGGGTTGTCCTGTATGGCCCTGGGGCGCGCCTAGAGCTTGATCTCGATGTTCACGTCCGGCGGCAGATCCAGCCGCATCAGGCTGTCCACCGCCTTCGGCGTCGGGTCGATGATGTCGATCAGACGCTTATGGGTGCGCATCTCGAAGTGTTCCCGGCTGTCCTTGTATTTGTGGGGAGAGCGGATGACACAGTACACGTTCTTCTCGGTCGGGAGCGGCACCGGACCCACCACGGTGGCGCCAGCCCGAGTCACCGTCTCCACGATCTTCCGCGCCGACGAGTCGATGACCTGGTGGTCATACGACTTCAGCCGTATCCGGATCTTCTGCACAGCCATGGCGTGGGCATCTCCCTTGGGTCATAGGAAAGTCGTCGGTTGGACCGCCCCCCGCGCTCGGGCGTGTCGCGGGCCGACCGACGGATCGGCCCGCGTCGCTGGATCGAAAGGGGGTGGGCCGCGGCTCTCGCCGCCCACGGCGGGGCAGGCTCAAACCGCGTCGCCTGGCACTGGGCCGAGGCGACCGCTACATGTTGCCAGATTTGAGCCCCGATTGGAAATCGGCGGGCGAGTCGGCGCCGCGGCCGCCTCACCCGACGAGCAGACAGACCACCGCCACCCCGATGAACACCATGACCAGGCGATCGAAAACGCCCTGGTCGAGCCGCGCCACAAACCGGCGGCCCAGAACCGCGCCGACCAACACGACGGGCGCGAACGCCAAGCCGAACAGCGCCACCGGCGGACGCATCACCCCCAAGACGATCGACACCGGCAGTTTCGCCACGTTGATCGCGAAGTAGAACCAGGCCGAGGTGCCCAAGAAGCGCAGCTTGTCGAACCGCGCGGCCAACAGGTACAGGCTGAAGGCCGGCCCGCCCGCGTTGGCCACCATGGTGGTGAAACCCGCCAATCCGCCGTAGGCCGCTGCGACCGGCCGACGCTCCGCCTCGAGCTTGCCCGGTCTTAGGCCGACCACCAGCAGCGCCAACAGGATCACTCCGATGGTGCGCTTCAGCGCCCAGTCGCTCACCCAGTTCAAGAAGACGGCGCCCACGGCGATCCCAGCCGCCACCGGCGGCATCATGCGGCCGATCAACCGCCACGCGACGTGCCGGCGATAAACCCAGATCGCCACCAGATCAGCCACCAGGTACATGGTCAGGATCGCGCCGGTCGACTCCTTGGTCGGCAGCAACGCCGCGCAGGCCGCCACCGACAACATGGCGACGTTCGCGATCGCGGTCTTCGAGAATCCGACCAGGAGCGCCGCCAGGCCGACGACCAAATAGCCCCACCCCGGCAGCTGCTGCCAGACCTGGGAGAAATCCGTCACCATCCCGTCAGGGACCGCAAGGCCGGGGCTACCCGGTCGACTCCGGCCCGATACGCCACGCGTGCCGCGCGGCGCAACACACGGCGCCCGGCGCCCGGCGCCCGGCTGCGCCGCGCCAGCCCCCGCAGGTAGGCGGGCGCGAACGACTCGTTGTAGAGGGGCTCGATCGGTCCCCGGTCGGCCGCGACCAAAGCGGCCAGGCGATCGGCCAGGCTGGGCGGCGGCGGCGGCGCGTCAGGCGCCAGGCCTTGGGCGACGCGCCACTCGGGACGCGCGGCAGGCGACGCGCCAGCGTCGATCTGGTCCATCGACACCACACAGCCGGAGTCGATGTAGAACGCGACGCCGGTGTTCTCCACCAGGCCGAAGTCCGCCAGGATCCCGGTCGGGATGCCAGCGTGGATCGCCTCGACCGCCGCGGTCGAAGACACCGTCAGCAGCAGATCGGCGCGAGCCAACATCTCCCGCATCGGGCCCGCCACGACCTTGAAGTTCGGCGTCTGGTCAGCGCCGGCATCACGCGCCAAGCGGTGGTACGGATGCGGCTCCACATGCGTCAACCGCTCCCCCGGCAACCCTCTGACCTTGAGGATCACCTCGCGGTCGGGATGGCTGCGAGCGTGGGCGACCAGGCGGCGGACCAGATAGAGGCGGTCCTCCCGGCCCGCGGGGATACCCGGTTGGGCCGCGAACACCACGGTGAAGGGCAGGTCGGCAGGCCTCGGCTCGCGGGGCGCCAAGAACGGCAGACGCGTCTCGACGAGGCAAGCCGGGTCGCGCCCGAGCGCGGTGAGGACGCCACGGAACCAGTCGGCATCGTGCGGCGAATTCGCCAAGATCATGTCCGCGCCCACCCGCTCCGCGAGGCCCGCGATCGCGCCCCGCAAGATCACGCCGACCCAACCGGCGACGACGACCGGGCGGACGGCGCCGAACGTGTGGCGCGCCATCAGTTGCAACGCGACCTGGCAAGTGTCGCCCGGCAACGCGAGCACCACCGCGTCGAAACCGCCGCGGTCGAGCTCGGCGGCGAGCCGCGGCAGCTCCAGCGGCTGGACGGTCGCGACGTCGACGCCCGCCTCCGCGACTTGGCGGGCTGTCGGCGCGCCCAGCGAGGAGATCAGGAAACTGCGGGCCGGCGCCGCCGCCCCCAACGCCGCCACGGTCGCGGCGCCCCACTTCCAACGCGAGTCCGAGTCTGCGATCAAGGCGACGCTTGGCACTTGCCCATCTCCCCGGGACCGTCAAACGTGCCGACGCAACCGGGCCGCGGCGGCCAGCTCCGACGGATACACCCGCTTGACGCCGTCGCCCATCGACTGCTCGACGGCGCGGATGTCCCGCACCAGCCGAGCCATCCCGCCCGGCTCGACCGACGCCGCCTGGTCCGAGCCCCACATGGAGCGATCCAGCGTGAAATGCCGCTCGACCATGCAGGCGCCCAGGGCGACAGCGGCGACCGATGTCGACAAGCCCACCTCGTGGCCCGAATAACCGACCGGGACACCCGGGAACGCGGCCGCCAAAGTGCGGATGACGCGAAGGTTCAGCTGGTCCGGTGGCGCGGGATAGGTGCTGGTCGCATGGCACAGGATGAGGCGGCCCCGGTCCAGTTGGGCGACCGCCCGCTCGATCTGCTCCCAGCTCGACATGCCCGTGGACAAGATCACCGCGGGCCCGGCGGCCTTCGCGGCGGCCAACAGCTCGGCGTCGGTCAGGCAGGCGGAGGCGATCTTGACCGCCGGCGGGTCGAACTGCGCCAAGAACTCGAGGCTGGGCACATCCCACGGCGAGGCGAACCAGTCCAGACCCAGCTCCCGGCAGCGGCGGTCGATCGCCTGGTACTCCGCCTCGCCGAACTCCACCCTGCGGCGGTAGTCGATATAGGTCATCTCGCCCCATGGGGTTTCGCGCAACTTGTCCCACTGGTCGCGGGGAGTGGCGATCTCGGGCGTCCGCTTTTGGAACTTGACCGCGTCGACGCCGGCGGCGTGCGCCCGCTGCACCATCTCCAACGCGAGCTCGAGCGACCCGTTGTGGTTGATCCCGATCTCCGCGATCACATAGGTCGGCTCACCTGCGCCAACGGCCCGGCCGCCCACCTGGACCACCGCCGGCGCCTCCGGCGCCGCTTTCACATCGTCTGCCATGGTCAATCCTTATCTCTCTCAAAGATCCTGAGGATCCTGTGCGCCGCCGTCGTCAGGCGCGGCGCGCCACCTGGCCCACCAAGACTCACCCAAGAGCCGGTCGGCGATCTCACGGGCGACTCCTTCGCCGCCCGCCGCGCGCGTGCGCAAGCGGGCGCCTTGGGCCGCTTCAGGCCACGCCGAGGCCACAGCCACCGGCCAACCCGCGACGCGGAACGCGGGCAAGTCGTTGACATCGTTGCCCACGAACATGACGCGTTCCGGCGCGATCCCGCGCCCGCGGCACCAGGCCGTCAAGGCCGCGGCCTTGTCGGCCACCCCGGCCAAGCACTCCAAGCGCAGCTTCGCGGCCCGCGCCCGCACCACATCATTCTCCTCGCCGGACAGGATGGCGAGCGCCAAGCCGGCGCGCCGCAACGCGCCAAGCGCCAGCCCATCGGACCGGTTGACGACGACGCACTCGGCGCCGTCGGCGGCGACCAGCGCCGTGTTCGGCGTCAGGACGCCATCGAAATCGAACACGACCGCGTCCACGTCAGTCCGGGTCGGCCATGGCGCGCCATCGGGGCCGTCAAGGAGCGGAGCGAGGCGGCGCGCCCAAGCCAACTGGTCGGCATCGTCCACCTCTAGCAGCCGCTCTGGTGGTGTGGCGACCGCCGCGACCGTCCCGAAGAATCGGTTCCCCACCGCCAAGAACTGTTCGGTGCGCACCGCGTACGCGGCCCCGGTCTCCAAATGGCGGGGCGCCAGCTCTTGCCGACGGCGCCGGCCGGCCAAGTGGTCGTGGTCCACGCCGACGACGCCCGGGCCGTCCTCGCGCCACACGAAGCCGTGGAACGGGACCGCGGTGAACGCGCAGTCGGCGCCGCCGGCGACCGCTTCCACCACACCGTCGATCTCGGCGGATGTCACAAACGGGCTGGTGGCCTGGATCATGACCGTGACCTCGGGCGTCTCGCCCCTGGCGGCGGCGCGCTCCAGGATGGCGTGGCGCAGGGCGTCCTCGGAGGCGGACGCGTCAGTGGCGAGTTCGGCGGGCCGGTCGACGACTTGGGCCCCAGCCGCGCGCGCGGCCTGGGCGATCAACGGATCGTCCGTGGAGACGGCCACCTCGGTCACGCGGGACGCCGCCCGGGCCGCCGCCACCGCGCGCGCCACAAGAGGCTGGCCTGCGACCAACGCCACGTTCTTACCCGGAACCCCCTTGGACCCGCCACGAGCGGGCACCACTGCTAACACATACACGTCGGGCGCGGTTCTCCTCAATCGAGTGGGGGGTCAGGCTCCAGAATCACAGCAAACGTACCTGGCGGCCGCGCGACGGGTCAAACCGGGCGGCGGCCAACCGGCCACCGTGAGCCGAAGCCGCCGCTAGGCTGGCAAGACTGCACGCGACAGCGCGGAATCGCTATGGATCGTGACCTCGACACCCATCTGGCGGACGGTCTCGATTCCTCTCAAGGTCACCGACACCTGGTCCGAGGCGCGGTGGAGATCGACATCTGATCCCCGTTTGGCTTGATCGAATCGAGTGTTGGTCGACCAGTAGAGCAGCGGCACACCCCAGAGCTGGACGCTGCGCACGCGGGCCCAGGCAAGAATCTGCAAGATGCCGTGAACGGCGTTGTAGCCGTGGAACACGCCGATTCGCGGATCGCGTGAAAAGCCCACATAGCCGAGCATCCGCACTCCAATCGCGCGGCGGCCGACGTTGGGCGGCAGCTGGGGGATGATCCGTTCGTTGACCACGAGTGCCCCGGCGCGGGCGATGTGCGGCAGCAAGGTGCTAGACCGGCGGCGGAGGAAGCGTTCGTCCTGGATCCACGTCAGATGGGCTTGCCTGTCCATGCGCGCTAACAGGGACAAGCCCGCGTTGACAGTCGCCACCGCCTGTCCAGCGCCGACGGTCCCGTCCCAATCGGTGACTGTGGGGCCGTTGCCGAGCAGGATGATCTCGCGCCCTTCGACCACCCGGGCCAGATCCGCTAGCGTCTGGGCCATGTGGCTTCACTCCCGTTCAGTTCGATCTTTCCCCCACGGGCGAGCAAGTCCTGGAGTATCCGCGCCACTTGACCATCTCGAATCCACGATTCGTAGCCGTAGACGGCGGCGGATCGAATCCCGATGTAGTTCGCGGAGCTGATCAAAGACTCGAGGCGGTCCCAGTAAGTCGCTTCACCCGTCAGCAAGTCGGGGGCGATCGATGTGGCGGCTTCGATGACGATGTCGGCTCCGGACCAACTGCTCGGCCCAGCGCCGGCTTCACCCCGGAGTCTGAACAGATACTCGCCCGCCGGTCGGGACGTGGACGCGATGAAGTTGCGGACAGCCGCGCCCACCTCGTCAAGAGCGCCGATGGCGCTGCGGAAGGGGACAGCATCGTCTTGGAGGGCCGCCGCGGCCTCCGCGGTGGCCAAGACGACCGACGCGCCGGCTAAGTCGACGCCCCCTGCGAGAGGGCGAGTCAGCACGACGACGACGCGGGTGTGCGGCCAGAAGTGAGCCAGCAGCACCGGCAGCTGGTCCTGTGGGTCGACCGCGACGATCACTTTAGGGGTGCTCACCGCCAGCGAGGCGCCGGGGAGACGGACTGGCCGCAGCGTGAGCAGCTCGCTCAACGTGGGGACCGCCAACCGGAACGGGTTGATGACTTGAACGCGGGCGATCATGACTCTGCCGAAATCGACGCTCGTCAGCGACTCGGTCACCGAGTCCGCGTTGCGCCCGGCAAGGCCGCCCCACACCAGCACCAATCCGACGCGGGCTTGCACGGGTCCCAGGCCGCCCGGCGCGAAGGCCGCCCGGCCGAGGAGAGCCCCAATCCCAGGAATCATGTGCATCGACTGGCCTGTCATATGCAACCGGAGAGCGACCGGCAACGCGGTCAAGCGACGCCTCGGGCGGGCGCCGAAAGCGGCCTTGGCGCGCAGCGCCATAGTCTGGGCAAGCGGACTGGCCTTGACGCGCCGTGTCAGACCCTTCCACGCCCGCGCGCGGACTCGTCTCATCTTCGCTCTACAGGATGCCATGCGCACGATCCTATGCCAGCTGGTCCGCGGCTAAGCCGTCGGGCGCGTCAGGGGCCTGAGAGGAATCGGGAAGACCGACCTCGCGGTACAGCTCGTCGTACAAGACGACGACCCGACTAGGCCTGAGGTGCGTCCAAAAATAGGCGTGCGAGGCGCGGCGGGCCGCGGCGAGCGCGGACGAGTCGTGAGCGAGTTCCCGCATGCGGTCGACGAACTCTTGCTCGTTTGTGATCAGCCACGGCGGAGCCTCGGCTGTCCTCGCCCCCATCTGGAGAGCAGCGACAGCCTCCGAGTCTGCGGCGTTGACGACGACGCCACCGCACGCCATCGTCTCGTAGGTGACCAAGTGGAATCCTCCCGTCACGACTTCGTCGATCCCGAATTCGGCAATCCGGCGCAACGCGATGAGCTTCTCCGGGGGCCAGTCCGAGGCGGTCACCACTTGCGCCCACCGGGCGTGGCGGAGCGCTCCGAGATTGGCGGAGAACGTTGGAGAACTCTTGCGCGCCCAACGGTTCGACGAGTCTGTGGACGGCGAGTAGACCACCCGAACCGGATCGTTGGGTTCTTCCCAAGGGCGCACGTCTTCGCTCAGGCCATCTCGGAACAGGCAGTTCGGAAGGATCCGAAAGCTGGGGAACATCCTCGGATGCGCTTGCGCCACCGCGAGCTTGGCGGCCCAGTCGATCCCATGGTCCGAAGACAGGTCCTGGTAGATCGGGCGTTCGCCTATCGGAGAATGCGCCTGGTAGACGATCGGGACTCGCGCGGTCACCCCAAGTTCTGCAAGCCACTCCAAGGCGAACCTCGGCACGAAGTTATGCACGTGGATCAGATCAGCTTGGACCACGCGGTCGACGAAGATGGCCCGATCGACATCGGACTCAGCGATCGGCACAGAGCCGGCGGCGATAGCGTCCCTGGCCCTGGCGTAGTCGCCGCAGCGCAGGTGTACGGCCTCGTGCCCAAGGAAGACCCGCTGCGCCGTCGCGAGCATGGATGGCGCGCCAGCCAGCGTAGAAGGTGAGATATGGACGATCCTGCTCATTGAGTGGTTCCCTTTCGATCATTGGCCGCGCCGCGCCCAGAATACCCTCGACGACGCCCGCGCTCGGCCCGCGGGGTTGTCCATGTCGCGGCCGGGGCCGGCCTGGTTTGGCTCGGTGGGGCGGCGCCGGGGCGCGCACGGGCCCGCTTGTGGGGGCTTCGCGCCGATCTGGGCGGCCACCTCGCCACCGACTGACGGAAACGGTTGGGGCGCATCCGCCGGTGTGCCCAGATGCGGGCCGCGGCGCGCCGAGTCACGGCGCCGACGAAGACAGCCCGTCGGCGCGGGCCGTGGGTTCACCAGTGGCTGAGTTAGAATCGCCCAATGCCTGCGATGCGCCCGCCACGCCCCTGCCGATCCACAGCCGCGGCCGTGCCACGCCTTGATCGCCGCTGACCGCGGCGAGGCTCTGGCCCTCGTCGAAAGCCCCGCGCAGCTCCTGCACGCCTTGGAGTACTGGTGGGACGCTTACGGCGCCGGGGCGCCCGCGCGCTTCAAGATCGCGATCCTGGCCCCGGACAGGGGACCCGACGCGCGTCAACTCGCCGCGCTGTTCCGCATGGCCGAGACCGAGGGTGTCGCCGCGCGCTGGTTCGGGGCGCGGCGGTCACGGACGCGCTGGGTTCACGCGGCGGCGAGTTTGGCGCGGCGGACGGCGCGCCCGCTGGTGGTGGGCGACCCGTTCTCGGGGCTTATCCAGGCGATCATGGCGATCCGGCGCCCGCACGGCGTGGTCGTGGTCGACGACGGCGCCGCGACCCTCGAGTTCGTCCGGCGGCTCGCCGCGGCCAAGCCGCTGACGCGGCCCGCCGACCAGCGCGACGGTTTGGGCGCGCGGCTGGGCGGCCGCCTAGCCCGCCACACGGTCGCCACGCTGCGTTCCCTCGACCACCTCGAAGTCTTCACCACGATGCCGGTGGATCGGCTAGCCGCGGCCGCGAGCCTCGGGCACGCTCACTTCACCACCCATTCCTACGCCTGGCTGAAACACCGTTTCCCGCACCCGCCCGCGTGGCCCGGGACTGACATCGTCGGCTCGTCGCTGGCGGCCACGGGCGTGTTGGACGGCGCCGCCTACCTCGAGGCGATCAGCGCTCAGGCGGCCCGCGGCGACGGGCCGGTGCGCTACTGGGCGCACCGCCGCGAGTCGGAAGAAGGCTTGGCCCAAGTGGCCCGGCGCGCCGGCGCCCTGATCATCCGCTCCGACTGGCCGCTGGAGTTGGCGCTGCGCCGCCGTGGCGTGGGCGACCGCGTCGTCGCCCTGCCCACATCCGCCGTCTTCACACTGCCTAGGGCGCTGGCTGATCTGTCCGTCAGCTTCGAGGTGATCGCGCCCGAGCCGGATTGGTTCGCCCCGACCGCCAGCGCCCGTTCGGTCGCCCAGCTCAGGCGCCTGACCGCGTTGGCCCGCGGCGCCACGGCTGAGTGACCGAGTCCCCAACCAGGGCGGACCACCAGGGCTTCGGGCCCGGCCGCGGTCCGCCCCGAGCGGCTCAGACGCCGACCCGCGAGTGTTCGCGCGGCATCCGCGCGCGCAACTCCTTGTGACGTTCGCCGCCGGCGTGTGTGGCGAGCATCCCCGGGCCGATGTGGCCCGCGGTCAAGTCCGTCACCAAGAGGGTGCAGACATGCCCTGGCTCGACGCCCTCAACCCGGTCCCCGCCCACCACTATGGCCTCGATCAGACCGTGGCGTTTGGAGTGCAGTCCGTGTATGTCGACTGCCTGACCAGGGGTTATTCGACCCAGTTCGACTAGTCCCGAGATCGCCGTGCCGCCCTCGACGAGGAAGACCTGTTCGATCTCGAACTGGAATTCTGAGGGCTGTGACTCTTCCACTATGGAGCTCCTCTCTGAGCTGAGACAGGATGACTCCCATCCTAACGGGCCTACCTGGCAATGGCGCGACTGCCGACCGGGCACGCGCGCGCCCACCGCGCCGACGCGACGATGCCGCCCGGCGGAACCGGACGGCATCGTGCACGGGCGAACTGCGCGGAGCTACTTGATGATCTCCGTGACGCGACCGGAGCCGACCGTGCGGCCCCCCTCGCGGATCGCGAAGCCGAGGCCCTGCTCCATCGCGATGGGCTGGATCAGCTCGACGGTCATCAACGTGTTGTCGCCGGGCATCACCATCTCTTTGTCCTCGTCGAGGGTGATCACGCCGGTCACGTCCGTGGTGCGGAAGTAGAACTGCGGCCGATAGTTCGAGTAGAACGGGGTCTTGCGGCCGCCCTCCTCCTTGTTCAGGACGTAGACCTGAGCTTTGAAGACGGTGTGCGGGGTGATGGTGCCGGGCTTGGCCACAACCTGGCCGCGCTCCACCTCCTCGCGCTTGACGCCGCGCAGCAGCAGGCCGCAGTTCTCGCCGGCCCACGCCTCGTCCATCGACTTGTGGAACATCTCGATGCCCGTCACGACGGTCTTCTGGGTGGGGCGCAGGCCGAGGATCTCGACCTCGCTGTTGATCGGCAGCTTGCCGCGGTCGACCTTGCCGGTGACCACGGTGCCGCGGCCGGTGATGGTGTGCACATCCTCGATGGGCATCAAGAACGGCTTGTCGAGGTCGCGGACCGGATCGGGGATGTAGTCGTCGACCGCGGCGATCAGCTCGCGCACGTTCTGGCTCCACTCCTCGTCGCCCTCGAGGGCCTTCAACGCGGAGACGCGAACGATCGGCGCGTCCTCGTCGAAGCCGTGATCGCTCAGCAGCTCACGGATCTCGAGCTCCACCAGCTCCAGGATCTCCTCGTCGTCGACGGCGTCCGCCTTGTTCAAGGCCACCATCATCGACGGGACGCCGACCTGACGGGCCAGCAGCACGTGCTCGCGGGTCTGGGCCATCGGGCCGTCGGTGGCCGCGACCACGAGGATCGCTCCGTCCATCTGGGCCGCGCCGGTGATCATGTTCTTGATGTAGTCGGCGTGGCCCGGCGCGTCGACGTGGGCGTAGTGCCGCTTCGCGGTCTCATACTCCACGTGCGCGATGTTGATGGTGATGCCGCGCTCTTTCTCCTCCGGCGCCTTGTCGATCTCATCGAACGGCGTGAACGGGTTCAGATCCGGGAATTCTTCGTGGAGCACCCTGGTGATGGCCGCGGTCAAGGTGGTCTTGCCGTGGTCGACGTGTCCGATGGTGCCGATGTTCACGTGCGGCTTAGTCCGCTCGAACTTGGCCTTAGCCACTGTGTCCCTCCTAAGGACTTGGGTAGTTGAGCCTTCCGGCGCCTATTGAACACTTGACCGCCCGGCCCTTGTCAAATCGGCCGGTCGGCCACGTGCCCACTAGGCGACGCGCTGGTCTTCTACGGGTCGTTACCTACTTATTCTCTACTACTCGTGGCAAGTCACTCGCCCCGGGTCTTCTTGACGATCTCCTCAGCAACGCTTCGGGGAACTTCAGCATAGCTATCGAACTGCATCGTGTAGACCGCACGCCCCTGAGTCTTGGAACGCAGATCCCCGACGTAGCCGAACATTGTGGACAGCGGCACGCGGGCGCGCACCACCTTGACCCCGCCGGCGTCCTCCATCGACTGGATGTGGCCCCGCCGCGCGTTCAGGTCGCCGATCACCTCTCCCATGTGACGCTCGGGGGTCCGCACCTCCACGTCCATGATCGGTTCCAGCAGAGCCGGGTCGGCTTTCCGGACAGCCTCGCGGAAGACCATCGAACCGGCCGTCTTGAAGGCGAGCTCCGAAGAGTCGACCTCATGGTACTGGCCGTCCAGCAGGGTCGCTTTGACGCCCACCACGGGATAGCCCGCCAACGGTCCCGTGGACATCGCGTCCAAGATGCCGGCCTCGACGGACGGGACGTACTCCCTCGGGACCCGGCCGCCGACCACCTTGTTGGCGAACTCGAAGATCGCCTCGCCGTCCAACGGCAAGGGCGCCAACGCGATCTGCACCTTGGCGTACTGGCCGGAGCCACCGGTCTGCTTCTTGTGGGTGTACTCGACCTTCTCGACCGGCCGCCGGATCGTCTCACGGTAGGCGACCTGGGGCCTCCCGATGTTCGCGACCACCTTGAACTCCCGCCGCATGCGGTCCACCAAGATGTCGAGGTGGAGTTCGCCCATCCCCGCGATGATCGTCTGTCCGGTGTCCGGGTTGAGGGACACGCGGAACGTCGGGTCCTCCTCCGCGAGCTTTTGGATGGCGGTCGACAGCTTCTCCTGGTCGGAGCGCGAGTTCGGCTCGATCGCCACCTGGATGACAGGTTCCGGGAACGTCATCGACTCGAGCAGCACCGGATGGGCCGGGTCGCACAACGTGTCGCCAGTGGTGGTGTCCTTCAGCCCGACCACGGCGTAGATGTGGCCGGCGGTGATGTCCGGGACCGGGTTCTCCTTGTTCGAGTGCATCTGGAACAGTTTGCCGATCCGCTCCTTGCGGCCCTTGGCGGAGTTCAACACCGCCGACCCCTGCGCCACATGCCCCGAATACACCCGAACATAAGTCAGCTTGCCATAGAACGGGTGGGCGACCACCTTGAACGCCAGCGCCGCGAACGGCTCGGCTGCCGAAGGCAGCCGGATGATCTCGTGAGACGCGTCCTTCGGGTCGAAGCCGAGCATCGGCGGCACGTCCAGCGGCGACGGGAGGTAGGCGATGACGGCGTCCAGCATCGGCTGCACACCCTTGTTCTTGAAGGCGGAACCACAAAACACCGGGAAGACCTCGCCCGCCAAGGTCATGGCGCGAACGCCCGCCATGATCTCTTCGGAGGACAGCGACCCGGTCTCGAGGTACTTCTCCAGGAGCTCCTCAGATCCCTCGGCGGCGGTCTCCATCAGGGCGGCGCGGTATTCGGCCGCTAGACCAGCTAGATCCTCGGGGATCGGCTCGACCTTGTAATCCTCGCCCTTCTTGACCTCGCCCGCCCAGGTCAACGCACGCATCTCCAGCAGGTCGACCACGCCCCGGAAGGAGTTCTCCGAACCGATCGGCAACTGCATCACGACAGGCCGGGCGCCCAACCGGTCCACGATCGTCTTGACCGTGAAGAAGAAATCCGCCCCGAGTTTGTCCATCTTGTTGATGAAGCAGATCCGCGGCACGTTGTACTTGTCAGCCTGCCGCCAGACGGTCTCCGACTGGGGCTCGACGCCCTCCTTGCCGTCGAAGACGGCCACCGCCCCGTCCAACACCCTGAGGGACCGCTCCACCTCGACCGTGAAATCCACGTGGCCCGGAGTGTCGATGATGTTGACCTGGTGATCCTTCCAGAAGCAAGTGGTCGCGGCGGATGTGATCGTGATGCCGCGTTCCTGCTCCTGCTCCATCCAGTCCATCGTCGAAGCCCCGTCGTGGGTCTCCCCGATCTTGTAGTTGATGCCCGTGTAAAACAAGATGCGCTCGGTGACGGTGGTCTTACCGGCGTCGATGTGCGCCATGATGCCGATGTTGCGGACCTGCTTCAGGTCGGTCAGCACGTCCAGTGCCAAGGGGTTTTCCTCACTCTTCTTCCGTCCGGCCCGCCGCCGGTCCGACCCACCGCCCGGCTGTCACCAGCGGTAGTGGGCGAACGCGCGGTTGGCCTCAGCCATCTTGTGGGTGTCCTCGCGGCGTTTGACCGCCGCGCCCAAGCCGTTTGAGGCGTCGATGATCTCGTTCATCAGACGCAAGGTCATGGTCTTCTCGCGCCGGGCCCGGCTGTAGCCCACCAGCCAGCGCAGCGAGAGGGTGGTGGCGCGGCCGGGCTTGACCTCGACCGGCACCTGGTAGGTGGCGCCGCCGACGCGACGCGACTTGACTTCCAGCGAGGGGCGGATGTTGTCCAGGGCGCGTTTGAGCAACGTCACGGCGTCACTCCCCGTCTTCTCGGCCGCGCCGTCCAGCGCGCCGTAGACGATCGACTCGGCGATGGTCTTCTTCCCGTCCAGCAGGATCTTGTTGACCAACTGAGTGACCAGGGCGCTGCCGTAAACCGGGTCTTGCACCAGAGGGCGTTTGGGCGCCGGCCCCTTGCGCGGCATCAGCTCTTCTCCTTCTTGGCACCGTAGCGGGAGCGGGCTTGCTGGCGGCCGCGCACACCCTGCGCGTCGAGCGCGCCGCGCACAATCTTGTACCGGACCCCAGGCAGATCGCGCACGCGCCCGCCGCGGACCAGCACAATCGAGTGCTCTTGCAGGTTGTGGCCCACCCCGGGGATATAGGCGGTCACCTCGACACCATTCGACAACCGCACCCGCGCCACCTTCCGCAGCGCCGAGTTCGGCTTCTTCGGAGTGGTGGTGTACACACGCGTGCAGACACCGCGACGCTGCGGGGATCCCTTCAAAGCAGGGGTCTTGGTCTTCCCCGCTTTGGCGGTCCGGCCTTTGCGGACCAGCTGCTGGATAGTGGGCACTGGCTCTCCATCTTGGGTTGGTTGCGGAAGTGATCGGCTCAGGCGCGCGTGAGCGCGCCGCGCTAGCCCGCCAAGGCAGGCACACGAGCGATTAGGCTACCGCGGCGCCCGACGGCGCGTCAAAGCGAGGGGTCATCCATGCCCTGGCCATGTCGGCGCCGTGACCCGCCCCGCCGCTGACACCTCAGGGCCAAGCCCAGCCGCAGCGGCGACATGGACGACCCCTGGACAATCCCGTCAAGGCGCGCGGCGGCGGACCAAGGAGCCGACGGAGCCGCCAGCGTCACTCCACCAGGGTCCCCAACTCCCCCAACGCCGCCGTGATCTCGTGGATCGACTCCTCGAAGGCCGCCCGGTCCACCGGCGCCACCCCGTTCAGGCAGCGCAGCGCCAACTCCCGCCAACTGGCGATCTGGTCGAGCCCTTGAGCCAGTTGCCGGTCGATCGGCTCGACCAGCCCCTCCAGCTCGCGCGACAGCCCCAGCCGGGGAACCTGCAGCCGCCACGCGGTCAACAGCTTCTGGAATTGCCCGAACTGCGCGGAACACCGCGTCACGCCCTCGGAAGTCCAGCGCAGCGCAGCCGACGACTTGGCGACTTGTTCCGCGAGCCGCCCCACGTCATCGTTCATCGCCTCGCAGAGCGCCGCGATGTGAGCCGAGCCGCCTGCCGGCGCGGCGCCCTCGTGCACCTCCCGGCTGAAACGGATCACCATATCGGTGTGCAGCCGCGCCAGCGCGATCCCGAAACGCAGCCGCAGCACAGTGGCGCGCACGGCCGCCAAACATTCGGCGAGCGCCGCGACTATCCCGTGCAGGTCGCATCCCAACGCCGTCATCGCCTGCGCGGTGGACGCCAGGACCGGCGCCCGCTCCGCGACGCCCGCTGATGCCCGGCACGCGGCCCCGGTCACCTCGCCGAGCGAGTCGATCGTGGCGGCCAGCTCCTGCGAGGCGATGAGCAACAACTCGGCCAGCGTCTGCAGCGAGCCCAAGCGCCCCAGGACCCCGTCCAGGCGTCGTTGCGAAGCGACGGCCGCCCGCAGGATGCGTCCCGCCACGCCGCCGATCACCGCGGTCTCGGCCCACTGCGCGGCGGCGGCCACCCGCGCTGCCGTCTCAGCGGGCAACGCCGCCAGCAAGAACTCCTCGTAACACGCGAAATCCGCTAAGGCCAGCGGCCGTTCCAAGGCGGCGTCCCCGCTGCCAGCCGCCCGATGCCGACCGGCCCCAGCCTCCCCGCCAGCTCGCTCCACCGACCCGGCGCCGTCGCGCGTCCACCGGCCCGCTTCCCAGGTGGGTTTCGCGCGCGGCGCAGAATGAGCCGGCGGCAGACCCGCCGGCCCGCCGCCAGCCGAAGCCCAAAAGAAAGCCAACTCGTCCGCGGTCAGCACCCGGGGCGCGCCGCTCAACTCCGTCGGTTCCAGATCTGCCCGCCACATGATGGGCCAGCCGTCCGAACTGCGGGTTTGCCGTGTGGCGCCCCGCGTGCGGCTGATCGTCACAACAGCCATCTCGCCCTGCCTTCCCTACGCCCGCCGGATCGGCGCGGCGCCATCCGGTTGCGGCCGACGGACCGGGAAGTCTGGTGCTGGGGGCCTGCCCTGAAAGACCGCGGATAATATTTCTCTTACCGTACCGTGTGCCCGGCCGACAGACCTCGCCCTAGGGCCATTCGAGCGGCGCCGATTAGGTGACCTTGCTCACACTCTCCGCACGGGACCCACGACTCGTGGGCGGCGGGGGCGGCGTGGGCGGCCCAGACCGCGCGCGGGGCGGCCCCGCGCGCGGCCGGCCAACTTCAGTCCACGTAGTCGTCGTAGGGCAGCGGCGGCAGATCGCCCAGGATGATGCCGTCCTCGCCGAGCGTCGGATAGTCGACGATCTCCTCGTAGCCGAAGGCGGGATACAACTCAGCCTTCGCCTCGTCGGTGGGCTCGACCACGACGTGGCGGTACCGCGGCAGACCCGTGCCGGCGGGGATCAGCTTGCCGATGATCACGTTCTCCTTCAAGCCCAGCAGCGAGTCCTGTCGGCCCGAGATAGCCGCCTCGGTCAGCACCCTGGTGGTCTCTTGGAACGACGCGGCCGAGAGCCACGAGTCCGTCGCCAGGGACGCCTTCGTGATCCCCATCAGCTCGGAACGGCCCTGCGCGCCTTGCCCGCCCTCAGCGAGGACACGCCGGTTCTCGTCCTCGAACTTGTCGCGCGCGACCAACTCGCCCGGAAGCAGAGTCGTGTCGTTCGGCTCCAGGACGGTGACCCGCCGCAGCATCTGGCGGACGATCACCTCGATGTGCTTGTCGTGGATGTCCACACCCTGCGACCGGTAGACCGCCTGGACCTCATGCACCAGGTGCTCCTGGGCTTTGCGCGGGCCCTGGACGCGCAACACCTTCTTCGGGTCCACAGCGCCCACTGTCAACGGCTGGCCCACTTCGACCGTCTCGCCCTCGGACACCTTCAAGCGCTGCCGCTTCGAGACGATGTACGGGTGCTCTTGGCCGTCGTCGGAGACGATCACGATCTGCCGCAGACGCTCCGAATCGTCGATCGAGACCTTGCCGGCGGCCTCCGCGATCGGCGCCTCGCCCTTGGGCGTGCGCGCCTCGAACAGCTCCTGCACGCGGGGCAGACCCTGTGTGATGTCATCCGCCGCCGCGACGCCGCCCGTGTGGAACGTGCGCATCGTCAGCTGCGTGCCCGGTTCGCCGATCGACTGCGCCGCGATGATCCCGACCGCCTCGCCTATGTCGACCAGCTTGCCCGTCGCGAGCGACCGGCCATAGCACTTCGCACACGTCCCCACCCGCGACTCACAGGTCAGCACGGAGCGCACCTTGACGCTCTCCACGCCATGCGCGATCAGGTTGTCGATCATCACATCGCCCGCGTCCGCGCCGACCGGCGCCAGGATGCGGCCGTCGGGGCCGACCACATCCGTGGCCAGCGTCCGGGCGAACACCGAGGTCTCCACCTTCGGGTGGCGGAGCGGTTTGCCGTTCGGCCCAGCCTCCGCGATCGGCAGCGTCAGTCCGCGTTCCGTCCCGCAGTCTTCTTCGCGCACGATCACGTCCTGGGACACATCGACCAACCGCCGGGTCAAATACCCCGAGTCCGCGGTCCGCAACGCGGTGTCCGCCAAACCCTTGCGGGCGCCGTGGGTGGCGATGAAGTACTCCACCACGGACGGGCCCTCGCGGTAGTTCGACTTGATCGGCCGGGGGATGATCTCGCCCTTCGGGTCCGCCACCAAACCGCGCATCCCCGCGATCTGCCGGACCTGCATCCAGTTGCCGGCCGCGCCGGAGGAGACCATCCGGTAGACGGTGTTGCGCTCGGGGAAGTTCTGGCGCATCGCCGCGTCGACCTCGTCGGTCGCTTTGGTCCAGATCTCGATCAGCTCATGGCGCCGCTCGTCGTCGGTGACCAGGCCTTCGTCGTACTGTTCCTGGATCGCCTCGGCCAACGCCTCGTACCGGTTCAAGATCTCCTGCTTGGACGCCGGCGCCACCACGTCGGAGAAGCTGATCGTCACCCCGGAACGGGTCGCCCAGTGGAAACCGGCCTCCTTCAGCGCGTCGAGCGCCGCCGCCACCTCCACCTTCGGGTACTTCTCTGCGAGGTCGTTGACGATGCCGCTCAGCCGCTTCTTGTCGACCATCTCGTTGACGTAGGGATAGTCGACCGGCAACGCTTCGTTGAACAGCGCGCGCCCGAGAGTCGTCTCCAGATCGACTGTCTCCAATTCGGAGCTGGCCACCTCTTCGCCCGGGGCCTGGGGGCGCATGTAGTCGGTCATGCGAATCGTGACATTCGCGCCCAAAGCCAGCTCGTCGGCATCGTACGCCATGATGGCCTCCGCCACGGAGGAGAACTTCCGGCCCTCGCCCTTCGCCCCGTCGAGCTGGGTCGTCAAGTGGTTGATGCCGATGATCATGTCCTGAGTGGGGATGGTCACCGGGCGGCCGTCGGACGGCTTCAGAATGTTGTTGGAGGACAACATCAAGATGCGGGCCTCCGCCTGGGCTTCCGCCGAGAGCGGCAGGTGGACCGCCATCTGATCGCCGTCGAAGTCCGCGTTGAACGCGCCGCAGACCAACGGGTGCAGGTGGATCGCCTTGCCTTCGACTAGCTGCGGCTCGAACGCCTGAATGCCGAGCCGGTGCAAGGTCGGAGCACGGTTGAGCAACACCGGGTGTTCGGTGATGACCTCCTCCAACACGTCCCACACCACCGACTGCTGGCGCTCCACCATCTTCTTGGCGTTCTTGATGTTCTGCGAGTGCTGCAGCTCCACCAGGCGCTTCATGACGAACGGTTTGAACAGCTCCAACGCCATCGCCTTCGGCAGGCCGCACTGATGCAGCTTCAAGGTCGGCCCCACCACGATCACGCTACGGCCGGAGTAGTCGACCCGCTTGCCCAACAGGTTCTGGCGGAAACGGCCCTGCTTGCCCTTCAGCATGTCGCTGATGGACTTGAGCGGCCGGTTGCCCGGGCCGGTCACCGGCCGGCCACGCCGCCCGTTGTCGAACAGCGAGTCCACGGCCTCCTGGAGCATCCGCTTCTCGTTGTTCACGATGATCTCCGGGGCGCCCAAGTCGATCAAGCGCTTGAGCCGGTTGTTCCGGTTGATGACCCGGCGGTACAGGTCGTTCAGGTCGGATGTCGCGAACCGGCCGCCATCTAGCTGAACCATGGGCCGCAGGTCCGGCGGGATCACCGGGATGCAATCCAGCACCATGGCCTCCGGCCGGTTGTCGGTCTGCAGGAAGGCGTTGACGACACGCAACCGCTTCAGGGCGCGGATCTTGCGCTGGCCCTTGCCGTTCTTGATGATCTCCCTCAGGGTGACCGACTCGCCCTCCAAGTCGAACGTCTCAAGGCGGCGCTGGATCGCGGCGGCGCCCATCGCGCCCTTGAAATAGGACCCGAACCGGTCCTGCATCGAGCGGTACAGCAGCTCGTCGCCTTCGAGGTCGGCGACTTTCAGGTTCGCGAAACGATCCCAGATCGCCTCCAGGCGTTCGACTTCCTTGCGGGCGCGCTCGCGGATCGCGGCCAGCTCACGGCTGGCCGAGGCCTCGACTTTGCGGCCCACGGCCGCCTTGGCGCCCGCGGCCTCCAGGTCCCTCAAATCAGCGCGGAGCTTGTTCAGCCGCGCGTCCTGGGCCGCCTCGGCGTCACGTTCGATCCTCGCCTGGTCCAGCTCGATCTCGGCCCTGAGCGAGTCCAGATCGGCGGCGCGGGCCTCCGTGTCCACATCGGTGATCATGTAGGCCGCGAAGTAGATGACCTTCTCCAGGTCCTTCGGCGCCAGGTCCAGCAGGTAGCCGAGACGCGACGGGACGCCCTTGAAGTACCAGATGTGGGTCACCGGAGCGGCCAGCTCGATGTGCCCCATGCGCTCGCGGCGCACCTTGGACCGGGTCACCTCGACGCCGCAGCGTTCACAGATGATGCCCTTGAACCGCACCCGCTTGTATTTGCCGCAAGAGCACTCCCAGTCCCGGGTCGGCCCGAAGATCCGTTCGCAGAACAGCCCTTCCTTCTCGGGCTTCAAAGTGCGGTAGTTGATCGTCTCGGGCTTCTTGACCTCGCCGTGGGACCAGCTGCGGATCTCGTCCGCCGTGGCCAGCCCAATCTTGATTCCGTCGAAGGTGTTGACGTCCAGCAAGTCAGTCCCTGCTTCCTCGTTCTTTGCGCTTTCGTTAAGTTATGCCTGCCGTCAGACCTCGTCGATGGATGAGGCGTCCGGCCGGCGGGCCAGATCGATCCCCAGCTCCTCGGCGGCCCGGTACACCTCGTCGTCGGAGTCACGCATCTCGATCACCTGGCCGTCGGCGCTGAGCACGTCCACGTTGAGGCAGAGAGACTTCATCTCCTGCATCAACACGCGGAACGACTCGGGGATGCCCGGCTCATGGACGTTCTCGCCCTTGACGATCGCCTCGTAGACCTTGACCCGGCCCACCACGTCATCAGACTTGATGGTGAGCAGCTCTTGCAGGGCGTAGGCGGCGCCGTAGGCCTCGAGGGCCCACACCTCCATCTCGCCGAAACGCTGCCCGCCGAACTGGGCTTTCCCGCCCAGCGGTTGCTGCGTGATCATCGAATACGGGCCTGTCGACCGGGCGTGGATCTTGTCGTCCACCAGGTGGTGCAGCTTCAAGATGTACATCTGTCCCACTGCCACCGGCTCAGGGAACGGCTCGCCGGAGCGGCCGTCGAACAAGATCGCTTTGCCGTCCTGGCCCACCAGCCGCTGGCCGTCGCGGTTCGGGATGGTGCTTTGCAGCAACCCGACCAGCTCGTCCTCACGGACGCCGTCGAACACCGGCGTCGCGATCGGCTGACCGGGCCGGCCATCCAACACCTCCGGACGCAGATCCTTGGCCCAGGCGGCGGCGGGGTCGGCCACCTTCCAACCCTGAGAAGCGATCCAGCCCATGTGCAGCTCGAGGACCTGACCCACGTTCATGCGCCGCGGGACGCCCAGCGGGTTCAAGATCACGTCGACCGGGGTGCCGTCCTGAAGGAACGGCATGTCCTCGACCGGCAAGATCTTCGAGATGACGCCCTTGTTGCCGTGGCGGCCGGAAAGCTTGTCCCCGTCCGTGATCTTGCGGCGCTGCGCGATGTGGACGCGCACAACCTGATTGACCCCGGGGCTCAGCTCGTCGCCATCGTCCTTCGAGAACTCGCGCACGCCGATCACGGTGCCCGACTCGCCGTGCGGCACCTTCAGGGACGTGTCACGCACCTCCTTGACCTTCTCCCCGAAGATCGCGCGCAACAGCCGCTCCTCCGGCGTCAGCTCCGTCTCGCCCTTCGGCGTGACCTTGCCCACCAGCACGTCGCCGGCCTGGACTTCCGCCCCGATCCGGATGATCCCGCGATCGTCGAGGTCCGCGAGGGACTCTTCGGGCGCGTTCGGGATGTCACGCGTGATCTCCTCGGCGCCCAGTTTGGTGTCGCGGGCGTCCACCTCGTGCTCCTCGATGTGGATGGAGCTCAGGATGTCGTCCTGCACCAGGCGCTGCGACAGGATGATCGCGTCCTCGTAGTTGTGTCCCTCCCAGCTCATGAACGCGACCAACAGGTTGCGGCCCAACGCCAGCTCGCCGCCGTCGGTGGCGGGTCCGTCCGCCAGCACCTGACCGGCTTTGACACTGTCGCCCTCGTCCACCACGACTCGCTGGTTGTAGCTGGTGCCCTGGTTGGAACGCTGGAACTTGGCGACCCGATAAACCCTCTGCCCGCCGTCCTTCAGGTCCACGACGATGGCGTCCGCGCTGACCTCGGCGACCACGCCGTCCGCGTCGGCCACGATCACGTCGCCGGCGTCGATCGCGGCCCGCAGCTCCATCCCGGTGCCGACCAGCGGCGTCTCCGAGCGGATCAGCGGCACCGCCTGACGCTGCATGTTCGCGCCCATCAGCGCGCGGTTCGCGTCGTCATGCTCCAAGAACGGGATCATCGCAGTGCCCACCGACACCATCTGGCGCGGCGACACATCCATGTACGAGACGTCCCCGGCGTGGACCACCTCCACCTCGCCGCCCCGGATGCGAGCCAGCACACGTTCTTCCGAGAAGACGCCGCCAGCCGTCAGCGGGGCGTTCGCCTGCGCGATGACGTGCTGATCCTCGTCGTCGGCCGTCAGGTAGCGCACATCGTCCGTCACGCGACGGTCCTCGACCACCCGGTAGGGGGTCTCGATGAAGCCGTACGGGTTGATCCGCCCGTAGGTGGCCAGCGACCCGATCAGGCCGATGTTGGGCCCCTCGGGCGTCTCTATGGGACACATCCGGCCATAGTGCGACGGGTGGACGTCACGCACCTCCATGCCGGCCCGGTCGCGGCTGAGGCCGCCTGGCCCCAACGCGGACAGCCGCCGTTTGTGGGTGAGCCCGGCCAGCGGGTTGTTCTGGTCCATGAACTGGGACAGCTGCGAGGTCCCGAAGAACTCCTTGATCGCGGCCACCACCGGCCGGATGTTGATCAAGGACTGCGGGGTGATCGCCTCCACGTCCTGGGTTGTCATGCGTTCCCGGACCACGCGCTCCATGCGGGACAGCCCGGTGCGGACCTGATTTTGGATCAGCTCGCCCACAGCGCGGATGCGGCGGTTGCCGAAGTGGTCGATGTCGTCCGTCTCGACCCGGACCGTCGCCGCGGGCCCCACCAGCTCCGTCGCGCCAGCGTGCAACGCCGCGAGGTACTTGATGGTCGCGATGATGTCCTCGACGCGCAGCGTGGAGGATTTGGTCGTAGGCGCCAACCCCAGCTTGCGGTTCACCTTGTACCGCCCCACCTTGGCGAGGTCGTAGCGCTTGGAGTTGAGGTAGAAGGAGTCCAAGAGGTTCCGCCCGGCGTCCAGGGTGGGCGGCTCGCCCGGCCTGATCTTGCGGTAGATGTCGATCAGCGCGAGCTCCTGGATCCGCTGACGCGCCTCAAGCGGGTCCGTGATGGCTTTGACCTCGGCGGACTCCGAGGAGATGTTGTCCCGCTCCAAGGTCTCCAGCACCGCGGGGAAGTCCCTGAACTGTGCCCGGATCTCATCTTCGGCGACGCCCAGCGCCTTCAAGAACACTGTGACGGACTGCTTGCGCTTGCGGTCGATCCTGACCCCGACGGTGTCGCGCTTGTCGATCTCGAACTCGAGCCAGGCGCCACGCGAGGGGATGATCTTGGCTGAGTAGACGTCCTTGTCGGAGGACTTGTCCTGCGTCTTGTCGAAATACACCCCGGGCGAGCGCACCAGCTGCGAGACCACCACCCGCTCGGTCCCGTTGATGATGAACGTCCCCTTGTCGGTCATCAGGGGGAAGTCCCCCATGAACACGGTCTGGGACTTGATCTCACCGGTCGCGTAGTTGATGAACTCCGCGGTCACGAACAGCGGCGCCGAGTAGGTGAAATCCTTGTCTTTGCACTGCTCAGCGGTCCACTTGGGGGGTTCGAACCGGGACTCGCGGAAGGACAGGGCCATCGCCGAGGAGAAGTCCTCGATCGGGCTGATCTCGGTGAAGATCTCTTCCAGGCCGGCGACCTCTGGCACGCTCCCCTCGCCCGCGGCGCGCGCTGCGGCGAGCCGCGCCCGCCAGTGGTCGTTGCCGATCAGCCAGTCGAAGGAGTCGCGCTGCAGCCCCAGCAGGTCGGGGACCTCCAACGGCTCGTGGATCTTGGCGAATGACACCCTTCCGAATCCGGCGATGGGTGCGTTAGCGTCTATTGTCGAACGTGGGATGCGCGAGGCAGCCAAAGTCCCTCCCGTATAGAAAAAAGCACGCGGCGCAGCACTGAGGCTCAAACATTGAGTGGGCAAGAGGCACAGGACAGCGCAGGGAGCTAGCCTAGCCTCGAATTCGCGCCTTGTCCAGCGCCGTACGCCCTCCTAGTCGACTGCGGTGGTCAACTCGAAGATCGGGAGGTACAGACAGATCAGGATGGCGCCGACGATCGAGCCCACCATGACGATCAGCACCGGCTCGATGATCGAGGTGATGGCGGTCGTGGCCTGCTGCACCTCGTCGTCGTAGAACTCGGCGACCTTCTCCAGCATCGAGTCGAGGGCGCCCGCCTCCTCGCCGACCGAGACCATGCGGGAGATCATCGGGCCGAAGATCGGCTCAGCCGCGATCGCCTTGCCGAGCGAGCTGCCGACGGTGACCTGTTCCTTGACGCGGGCGACGGCATCGGTCACCACCACGTTGCCGGCCGTCTCCCCCGTGATCTCAAGCGTTTGGACGATCGGCACGCCGACCCGGCTCATGGTGGCGATGGACCGGGACAGCCGGGCCAGGGAGACCTTGAGCAACAAACCGCCTATGATCGGCAGCTTCAACTTGATCGGGTCAAGCTTCTCGCGCACCGCGAGATCGTTCTTGTGGTTGCTCCACCACCAGCCCATGAGCAGCAGCAACACGAGGAGCGGCGCCCCGGCGATCTTCAACAGACCGGACAGGCCGACCAGCACCTTCGTCGGCACCGGCAACTCCTTGCCGAGGTCGGCGAAGATGCCTTCGAAGACGGGCACGATGAACAGCAGCATCGCGACGACCACGATCGCGGCGAAGATCAGCACCACGATCGGGTAGACCATCGCGGACTTGACCGCTCGCCGCAGCCGCAACTCCGCCTCCAGTTGCTCTGCCACCGACGAGAGCACCTGGTCGAGGTAGCCACCGGCCTCGCCCGCGCGGACCATCGCCAGGATCACCGGCGAGAAGTCCTTCGGGTGTTTGGCCAGCGCGTCCGCCAGGGTGGACCCGGTCTCGACGTCCGAGGCGACTTGGCGGAGCACCTTCTGCAACGCGGTGGAGCCGGTCTGGTCCGCGATCGCGTTGAGCGACTGGAGCAACGAGAGGCCCGCGTTGACCATCGTGGCGAGCTGGCGGATCGTCACCGCCACGTCCTTCGGCTTGGCGGTGGAGCTGCCGAAATTGATCTCGGTGTGCAGGCCGCCGCTCGCGGCCTCGCGGATGTCGATCGGGGTGAGACCCGCCTCACGCAGGTGGCGGGCCACCGCCCGCTGGTCGGGGCCCTCGATCTTGCCGGACTGCGTGGAGCCCCCGGCGATCACTGTGTATTCGAAGGTCTTGGTCGCCATGGCGGATCACATCCTTCCGAATGGATTGTTGAGCCCCGACGCGCCCTGCTGCACCCGGGCGGAACGGCCCAGCATGCGGGCGAACTCATCCGGCATGCGGGCGTTCTCGAGGCCTTCCTCAAAGGTGATGTCGCCCTGGCGCACCAAGTCGGCCAGCGACTGGTCCAGGGTGTGCATGCCCTCTTCTCCGCCGGAGTGCAGCACGGAGTAGATCTGGTGCAGCTTGTTCTCGCGGATCATCGCGCGGATCGCGGGAGTCGCCCGCATCAGCTCGGTCGCCACGACCCGGCCACGGCCGTCGGCCCGGCGGCACAAGGTCTGCGACAGCACCGCCTGAAGGGTGATCGCCAGCTGAGAGCGGATCTGATCCTGGTGGGTCGACTCGAATTGGTCCACCAAGCGGTTGATGGACTGCGCCACACCCTGCGTGTGCAGCGTGGCGAACACGAGGTGGCCGGTCTCGGCGGCGCGCAGCGCGGTCTCCATGGTCTCTTTGTCGCGCAACTCGCCGACCAAGATGATGTCCGGGTCTTGGCGCAGCGCGTGCTTCAACGCTTCCGCGAAGGAAAGCGTGTCCACGCCGATCTCGCGTTGAGCCACGAGGCACCGGTTGGAGTTGTGCTGGTATTCGATCGGATCCTCAATCGTCAAGATGTGCCCCGAGCGAGTCCGGTTCGCCAGGTCGATCACCGCCGCGAGCGTGGTGGACTTGCCGGAGCCGGTCGGCCCGCAGACCAGCACCAGACCGCGCGGCAGGCCGGCGAACGTCTTGACCACCGCGGGGATGCGCAACTCCTCCAACGGCCGGATGACGTCTGGGATGACGCGGAACGCCGCCGCGATCGAGCCGCGGTCCCAGAACAGGTTGGCGCGGAACATGCGCCCGGAGGGCACCTGGCAGGAGTAGTCGAGCTCCAGGTTGTCGTCGAACTTTTGGCGCTGGGTGCGCGTCAGCATGCCCAAGAGCTGCTCGTAGAGCGCGTCCTCGCCGGGCGCGTCGAAGCCCGGCAGCGGGGTCAGCTCCCCCGACATCCGCACGATCGGGGGCAGCAGCGCAGTCAAGTGGAGGTCTGACGCGCCCATCGCCGCGGACTCTTCCAAGGCTTGCACCAAGTCAAGCGTTTGCTCATCGCCGTACACTTCGGCCGCAGCGTTCATGCCACCACCCTCAACAGTTCCTCGACGGACGTCTGTCCCTGCGCGACTTTCGCCCAGCCGTCTTGTCGCAACGTGATCATGCCTTGTTCGCGCGCGAGTTCGCCCAGTTCACGGGTCGACTTGCGCAAAGCCGTGAGGTGTTCCAGCTCCCTGGTCACCGGCATCACCTCATGCACCGCGAGCCGGCCCTTGAAGCCGGTGTTGGCGCACGCGGAACAGCCCTTCGGCCGGTACAGGTTGGGCGGCGGCGGCTCCCGGAAAATCCAGTCCGCGCGCAGCATCTCCTGCTCCGGCTCGCTCGGCGGGTACGGTTCGCGGCAGCGCTCGCACAGCCGGCGCGCCAGGCGCTGCGCCACCACGCAGTCCAACGCCGACGCCACGAGGAACGGCTCGATCCCCATCTCCGTCAGGCGGGTCACAGCCGACGGAGCGTCGTTCGTGTGGAGGGTGGACAGCACCAGGTGGCCGGTCAGGGCCGCCTCGACCGCGATCTGCGCGGTCTCGCCGTCGCGGATCTCGCCGACCAGCACCACATCCGGGTCCGCCCGCAGGATCGACCGGAGCGCGGCGGCGAACGTCAAGCCCGCCTTCGGGTTGACCTGGACCTGGTTGACCCCAGCCATGCGATACTCCACCGGGTCCTCGATGGTGATCACGTTCACCTCGGGCCGCGAGATCTCGCGCAGCGTGGCGTAAAGCGTGGTCGACTTGCCGGAGCCGGTCGGGCCCGTGGCGAGGATCATCCCGTACGGCTTGGTGTAAGACTTCTTGTATAGCTGGAAAGAGGCCTCCGAGAACGACAACTTGCGGAGGTCGACCTGCACCGCGGAGGTGTTCAGGATACGCATGACGACCTTCTCGCCCCACACCGTCGGCAAGGTGGCGACGCGCAAGTCCACATCGTTGCCATCCACGTTGACGGAGATGCGGCCGTCCTGCGGCTTGCGCCGCTCGGCGATGTCGATGTCCGCCATGATCTTGATGCGCGAGATGACTTGCGACTGGATCGACTTCGGCGCGCTTTGCATCTCATGGAGCACACCGTCGATCCGGTAGCGCACGCGCAGGTCCAATTCCTCCGGCTCCAAGTGGATGTCGGAGCATCCGTCATGGATCGCCTGCGAGATCAGCAGATGCGCCCAGCGGACGACAGGCGAATCCTCTTGGACGATGTCGGCCACGGAGACGCTGACCTGCTGCCGCTCTTCCTCCCGCGCCGAGGAGTCGAGGGACTGGCCGATCGAGTCGATCTCCGAATCGGACCGCACGTGGCGGCCGATCGCGCGTTCCAGGGCGCCGCGTTCGGCGACCGTCGGGATCACCGCGGCGCGCAGATAGGACCGCACGTCATCGATCGCCACCAGGTTGCCCGGCTCGGCCATCGCCACGACCACCGCGTCGCCCTCGCGGGCGATCGGCAGCAGCAGATGGCGCCGGCAGATCCCGCCGGGCACGGAACCGGCGACCCTGGGGTCGATCGCGAACGCGTCGAGGTCGACAAACCTCAGACCGGCGGCCTCCGCGAGGATCGGGATGAGGTCCTCCTCGCGCAGGGCGCCACTGGTGACGAGGGCTTGGCTGAGCGTGATGCCCTCCATCGCCTGGGCGCGGGTCGCCTGATCCAGCTGCGCCTGGGAGACCAGGCCACGGGACAGCAGGGTCTGCTCAAGGGCGCTCATCGCACACCTCGGGGCATCGCGAGGCCCATCGAGTTGAACACGGCCTGGGTGTGCTCGTAATTGTCGCGGATCACATTGCGCGATGCCGCGTTGATTCGACTGAGGATCTCCTCCATCGGGATGCGGTCGAACGGCCGCGCCTCCGCGACGCACGCCCGCGCCAGGTGGCGTAGGGCGTTCAGCTCTTCGTGGGTGCGGTTGAGCTGCGCGTCGATCGGTCCGACGAGCGGTCCGAGCTGCGCCGACACGCCGAAGCGCGGCACCTGGATGCGCCAGGTGGTGAGGAACTTCTGGAACTGGGTGAGATGGGCGCCAGCGGATTCGACCTGGGCGCCCACATCGCCGAGCACCCGATGGGCGCTCTCCAAGCCGGATCCGACGGCTTCGACGTCATCGGCCAGCGCATAGCACAGCAGCGGCACGTACAGGAAGCCCTCCGGCGGCGCGAAGCCGTCCAGGGTCTCGAGGGCGAAGTTGATCACCATGTCGTTGTGGAGTTGCGCCAAGGCGATCCTGAAGCGTAGCTCCATCACCCCGAGGCGGATCTGGGAAAGCCGCTCCGGCAAGGGGGCGATGACCTGCTCCGCCCCCGCGCCGACCTGGGTCATCGCGTTCGCGGTGCTGGCCAAGATGGGAGCGTGGGACGCGACCCGCTGGGAGGCGTTGAGCGAGATCTGCGTGACCTCCGCCAGCTGCGCCACGGTGCCGCCGAGCTGCTTCGAGCCGGCCTGCAAAGCTTCCGCCAACTGCTGGAGCGAGTCGAGGCGGCCCAGCAGATCGCCGATCAGCTCATCCATCGCGACGGCGTTGTTCAGGATGTCGGCGATGTCGCCGTGCGCCTCGGGCCGGTAGGTCCTCCGCGCCGAGAGCGACACGCGGGTCTGGGTCTCGGCGGGCAACGCCGTGTACATGAACTCGTCATAGGAGGGGAAGCCCGCGTCGGACAGCATCCCCGCCAGGGAGGTCAAGCCGATCGTGGCGGTCTTGGACCGGTTGGCGCCTTTCGCCTTCCCGTCCTCCTCGATCGGCAGCGCCTGGCCGTAGAGCCCAAGCGCCGCGTTCCACAGCGGCTCGAATCTTGGCGAGGAACGGACCGACAAGAAGCCGCTGCCCATTGGCGTGACGGTGGCGAACACCTGATAGTCGAACCCGTCTTTGGCCAGATTCTTGACGTAGGCCGCGAACGGTTTCCCGCCCAGCAGGGTGTCCCACATCAGCTTGAAGGCGCCCGCCGGCATCAGCGGGTTGCGAATCAGGTTGTGGGGCGCGCCCATCAACTCGTCCCGCGGGAACGCGGACAGCCGAGCGAACACGCTGTTGGCCGCGGTTATGACGCCCTTCCTGTCGGTGCAAGAGAAGAACAGCTCGTCGACACCGACCCGCCGTTCTTGCCCTATGCGGGATTTGCGATCAAGCATTGCGCAACCTATCCATAGCGACTCGGACCACCGCCACCAAGGCTTGCTTGGCCGCCTCCTTGGAGCGGGCGTCGGAATACATGATCGGGATGTCGGGGCCGACCGCCAACGCGTCGCGGACGTCCTCGAGGGTGTGCCGCGCTATCCCGTCGAAGCAGTTGATCACCACGACGAACGGGATGTTGCGGGACTCGAAATAGTCCACCGCGGTGAACCCTTGGTCCAGGCGGTCGGTGTCGACCAGCACGACGGCGCCGATCGCGCCGCGCACCAAGTCGTCCCACATGAACAAGAAGCGTTCCTGCCCCGGTGTGCCGAACAGATAGAGCCAGAGCGACTCGCCCAACGCGATCCTGCCGAAGTCCATGGCGACCGTCGTGGTGTCCTTCTGCGCGGCCCGCCGGCCGGCATCGTCCACCCCGAGGGAGTGTTCCGTCATGTCGGCTTCTGTGTTGAGCGGCTCGATATCTGACACCGCGCCGATAAACGTCGTCTTGCCCACGGCGAAGCCACCCGCGACCACGATCTTGACGACCGTCGGGGGCTTGGTCCTGGTCACTGCGCCGCTGCGGGCTTGCTCATAGCTCGGATATTGCATTCAGAACACTCTCCAGTAACTCCAGGGTTTGCTCGCGGCTGACCGCGCCGGCGGTGAGGCCGCCTGCTCCGGCGACCGTGTCATGAACTAACAGGACGCCCGACTCGGCCAAGTCCGACACCAGGACCTTGACCACCCCGACCGGCAACTTCAAGTGGGCTGAGACTTCCGCGACCGTCAAATATGTGGTCGCGATCTGCCGGACGATCGCCAACTCCTCGGGCGACAAGCCCTTCCCCTTGTCGGCCAGCCACTGCTGGTTGGCCACCTCCAAGATGGACTCGAGCCGGGTGTCGGTGGTGGCCTGGGTGCGGCCCCGTGTCACGACAAACGGCCGGACGGAGGACACGTCATGGTCTTCATTCGGGGAACCTTCGGGACGTTTGTCCGCCGCGGGCCGCGACCCGGCCGCCTGCGGCGGCAACGAGCCGGTGTGCGTCGGCAGCGAGCCGGTGTGATGCGGCGCCGTGTTCGTGCCCGCCGCCGGCTCGGGGCCGCGAGCCGGCGGAGTCGGCGGCGAAGCCGAATCGACCGCTTCGGCCTGCGCCGCCCGAGCCGCCCTGGTCCGCTCCGCCTCACGCGCCGCCGAAGTCAGGGGCCTGCGCCGCTCCACCTGGACAGCCCGCCCGCCGCGCGGCGCTGAAGGCCGCCGCGGCTCGGCCGTGACCGGTGGCTCGCCAGGCGCCGGCACCCGGATGTTCGCCGGGTTCGTCAGCGAGTCGAAGGACCGCTCGGCGAGGCGCCCGTCGGGGCGTCCGGCGCGGAGGCGGGCCTGGGTTTGATCGGGCGTCACAGGCCACCTCGCACAGTGCCTGTCGTGGGCAGCGAATCACGCATCTGGGCGATCAGGGCAGGGGTGAGGAACGTCTCGGCTTTGCCGACCAGGGTGGCCATCTCGTAGCCGACCAGGCCGACATCCGAGTCGGGTTCGCACAGGACTGCCAAGACCGATCCGTTCGAGATCGACATCAGCATCACGAACCCCTCCTCGTATTCGATCACGGACTGGCGGTCACGGCCGATCCCGAGTTCGCGCCCCGCCCCGCGAGCTAGCGAGGACATTCCCGAGCAGATCGCTGCCATGATGTCGCCGACGGTACGGTCGGCGCCGCCTGACATGGTCATAAGCAGCCCGTCCGCGCTGACGACCACTCCCAGCCTGGCGCCGGGGGTGGAGCGGACGAACGAGTCGAGGAGCCAGGTCAGGTCCTGCCTGTTCTCCCCGTGCTGGTAGCTGGTGGTCATGAGATTCCTCCTTGAATGGGCGAGCTGGTGATCCCTTGCGGCGTTGCGGGGTTGGCGTTCATGCCTTACCCCTTACCGGCCGGCGCGCGGGATCCGCTGCGGCCACGCCTGGTGCCGAGTTGGAAAGCAGAGAGCGCCGACCGGATCTTGTCGGCGTCGCGGGCCTTGGGCGGCACTTTGGCGGGTTCCGCCACAGCAGGCACGGATGAGGCGCCCGATTGCCGCCGCGCCAAGCTGGAGGCGGGCCTCGACTCGGTCTTCTCTGGCTTGTAGGTGTTCAGCCCCGCCAATTCAGCGAGGGCCTCCTCCTGGATTGTGGCTCTCAGCGCGATCGCCGAACCGGCGATCGACGAGTTGAGATCCGGGATCGCCAGCGCCGCGTCGCCCCCGCCGCCTGGTTGCATGGTTCCGCCCGGTGAGAAGCCGCCCGTGGGCCGCCCGGTGGACGATGCCGTCCGGCCGTCCCCCGACATCGGCAACGGTCCCGTCGGGCCGACCGGGGCACGGGTCGGCAGCACGGGGCCGCTGGGGCCGCTTCGGACATCTTGGACACCGGGGGCGGCGCCGGGGCCGCCGCCCGGGAAGCCGGGCGCTGCGCCGAGATCCCCGGGAATCGGCGGGAGGCCGAGCGCGGGTCCCGGTGTGATGATCGCCGGCGCGGCGAATCCCGTCCGACCGCTTGGGCCGGGGCTCGCGCCGTCCGGGCTCGCGGCGCCGGGGCTCGGCTGACCGGGCGGAATGCCCGGTCCGGGGATGGAGCCTGGCGCGGGGAAGGCTGGCGCGCCACCGGGCGTGAAGGTCGGGGAGCCGGGCGGCGCCGCGGGCCCGCTCGGCGGCTGCGCGGGCGCGAAGCCGCCCACGGGGGCGGCCGGCCCCGCCGCTGGGCCGACTGCGACCGCAGGCGCCGGCTGGGCGGTCCGGTGTGCCGCCTGGGGCACACCGGGCCGGCTGAGCGGCGGGGCGGCGCCAATCGGCGGGATCAAGCCGGGTGGCACGGTGACATTCGGCGCGATGGCGCCGGGCGCGCTCGGCACCGGCGGGAAGGCCTCCAGCGGCCGGGCGACAAGGGGCCGGCGGGCCGTCGCCGGGCGGCGCGCCATCGGCGCGTCGGACCCGATGGGCCGCTCGCCGGTGGCTAGGGCTTCGGACAAGGCGGGCAGGTCTCCCGCCGGCGGCGCCGCAGCCCCGGGGCGGGCGGTCGGCCGCGCCCTATGCCCCGCCGGCTGGGCTGGTCCCGCCGGGGCGCCTCCGAAAGGGAACTGAGTTCCGGGGCCCGCGGGTCCCGGCGGCCTGATGACCGGTGGCGCCGTGGCGCCAGTCCTGTCGTGGAGAGCCTGCCCGTCCGCGGAATGGCGGGGCAAGACGGAACTCGGGTTCGCGCCCTCGCCCAGCGGCGTGAAACGCGCCCCGAGCGGCACTATCCCCATCCCGCCGGGCCGGTCCGTCGGGTC
>JAITLE010000217.1 GCA_031278075.1 Bifidobacteriaceae bacterium
GCACCAGTTCGTCACCAGTTCGGTCTGGGACGAAGTCGCCTGCGGCCTGCGCCTGCGGCACTTGGACGAGGCGGAGACGGCGGCGCGGGTGAACGCGCTCCTGGAGCGGTTCGACCTGGCCAGCCGCGCGCGGCTGAACCCGTTCTTGCTGTCGCACGGCGAGAAACGCCGGCTCTCGGTCGCGACCGCCTTGGTGACACGTCCGCGGGTGCTGATCATGGACGAGCCGACCTTCGGCCAGGACCGCGCCCGCGCCGTCCAGGTGGTCGCCTTGGCCCGCTCGCTGGCGGCCGAAGGGGTGGCGGTGCTGCTGGTGGCGCATGACTTGCAGTTGGCGGCGGACTGCGCCGACCGCGTCGCGGTGATGGCGGAAGGCCGCCTGGTCGCTTGCGGCCCCGCCTCGGAGGTGCTGTTGGACGAGCCCAGCCTGCGCGCCGCCGGCCTGCGGCCGGCGCCGTTGGCGCGCCTGGCCCCGCAGTTGGCAGCCGCCGGTCTGCTGGCCCCCGGCTCGATCCGGCTCGACGACCTGAGGCGGCCCGGCGGTCTCACTGGACCGGGCAGCCGGCCCGGGCGGGAGGCGGCGGCGTGAGCGCGGCGGCTGGGGCGGCATCGTCCAACGGCGGCGGCGCTGGTCGGCCAGCCGCGCCCCTGGCCCAAATCAACCCCCTGGCCAAATTGGTGGCGACGCTGCCGCTGATGGTCGCGGTCTTGTTGACGCGCGACCCCTGGACGCCGGCCGCGACGTTGGCGCTGGCCGCCTTGGTGGTGGTCCTGGGCGGCGGGCTGCCGGCGCGGACGCTGCTGCTGGGAGCTTTGGCGCTGACGGCGGCGGCGGCTTGGCTGGGGCTGGTGTTCGCCTTCCTGGCGCGGCCCGGCATGGCCCCGGACTCGGGCGCGCTGGTGATCGGGTCGGCGGGCGTGGCGGGCGGACCGTGGGTGGTGGGGGCGGCCACCGCGCTGCGACTGACCGCCGCCATGACGTTGGCCTTGGCCGGCTCGCTCGGCACCACGGTGGCCTCTTTGACCAGCGCCTTGGTGCGGCATTGGCGGGTGCCTTACCGCTTCGCCGACGGCGCCGGCCAGGCCCTGCGGTTCGCGCCCCGCTACGCGCGCGAGGTCCAGACGCTGCGGGCGGCCCAGCGGGCGCGCGGGATCGGGCAGCGGCGCGGCCCGGTCGGCGCCGTCCGGCGGTCGGCCCGGATGGTGTTGCCGCTGGTCGCGGGCGGGGTGCGGCACGCCGAACGGGTGGCGTTGGCGATGGACTCGCGCGCCTTCGGCGCTTTCGAGCGCCGCACCGACCGCGCCCCGACCCAAATGCGGGCGCGCGACTTCGTCTTTGTGGCCGCGCTCTGGGGGGCCTACGCCGCGATCGTCGCCACGGGGATCGCCGCCGGCACCTTCGACGGCGCCTCCAACATGAACTCGATCTGAGGCCCGGCGCCGTCTGGCGGCGGCCGTCGGGTAGCCTTAGAGGCTGTTTGGGAACCCCGCAGGGGCGCCGCCCGCGCCGCGGACACAGAGAAGGGACTCGCCATGCCGGGAATCGTGCTGGTCGGCGCCCAATGGGGCGACGAGGGCAAAGGCAAAGCCACTGACCTGCTCGGCCCGCGCGTCGACTACGTGGTCAAATTCAACGGCGGCAACAACGCCGGCCACACGGTCGTCATCGGCGGGCAGATCTACGCCTTGCACCTGCTGCCGTCCGGCATCCTGACCCCTGAGGTCACACCCGTCATCGGCAACGGCGTGGTGGTGGACCTGGAGGTGCTGTTCGCGGAGTTGCGCGCGCTCGAAGCCCGCGGGGTGGACGTCTCGCGCCTGCTGGTGTCCTCCAACGCGCACCTGATCCCGTCCTACAACCGCACCCTCGACAAGGTCACCGAGCGGTTCTTGGGCAAACGGCAGATCGGCACCACCGGGCGGGGCATCGGGCCGACTTACGCCGACAAGATGACCCGCGTCGGCTTGCGCGTCCAAGACCTCTTCGACCCGGGCATTCTGCGCCAAAAGGTCGAGGGCGCCTTGATGCAGAAGAATCATCTGCTGGTCAAGGTCTACAACCGCCGCGCCGTCTCGGTCGATCAGGTGGTCGATGAGTTGGAGTCCTACGCCGATCGCATCCGGCCCATGATGGCGGACACCGCCCTGATCCTGAATCAGGCCCTCGACCGCGGCGCCACCGTCCTATTCGAGGGCGGCCAGGCCACCATGTTGGACGTCGATCACGGCACCTACCCGTTTGTGACCAGCTCAAACGCCACAGCCGGGGGCGCCTGCACGGGCAGCGGGGTTGGCCCGCGCCGCATCGACCGGGTGGTCGCGGTGGTCAAGGCCTACGCCACACGGGTCGGGGCAGGGCCGTTCGTCACCGAGTTGCACGATGCCGCCGGGGAGCGTTTGCGCGAATTGGGCCATGAGTACGGGGTCACCACCGGCCGCCCCCGCCGCTGCGGCTGGTATGACGCCCTGGTCGCGCGTTACGCCGCCCGCATCAACGGTGTGACGGACTTTGTGTTGACAAAGCTGGACGTGCTGACCGGATGGGACAGGATTCCGGTTTGCGTGGCTTACGACGTGGGTGGCTCGACCGTGACCGAGTTGCCGGCCTCGCAGACCGACATCCACCACGCCCACCCGCTTTACGAGTACCTGCCGGGCTGGGACCAGGACATCTCGGACGCGCGCTCATTCGGCGACCTGCCGCCGAACGCGCAGGCCTACGTCCGGGCGATCGAAGAGCTCTCCGGCGCGCGCATCTCGGTCATCGGGGTGGGCGCCGGCCGCGACGCCATCATCCAGCGCCACATCATTGTCTAAGGCCGGCTGCCTGGCTGCCTGGTTCGGGCGGCCGGGCGTGCCGGGGGCGATGAACTGGCGGCGGCTCTGCCGCGCTGACTCCCAGCGCCGAAGCCCGCGCCTTGATCCGCTCTTGGCGGCGCGCTTCCAGCCGCGCCTGCCGCCGGGCCTCGCGCTTGTCATGCGCCCGCGCCTCGAACCGGTAGAGGACTGGCACCACAATCAGGGTCAGGATGGTCGAGGTCACCAGCCCGCCAATGACGACCAACGCCAGCGGCTTCGAAATGAACGAGCCGCCGCCCCCGGTCAGCCCCAAAGCCATCGGGATGAGGGCGAAGACCGTGGCGGCCGCCGTCATCAAGATGGGGCGCAACCGCTTGCGCGCCCCCTCCTCGATCGCCTCGTCAAGCGAGCGCCCAGCCGCGCGGTACTGGTTGATCAGGTCGATCAGCACAATCGCGTTCGCCACCACAATCCCCACCAGCAGCAGCATGCCGATGAAGGCGGGCACCCCGAGCGGCGTGCCGGTCAGCACCAAGGTCAGCAGCGCGCCGGTGCCCGCGAACGGAATCGCGATCAGCAGGATGAACGGCTGGACCAGCGAACCGAAGGTCGCCACCATGATGATGAACCCCCTCCGCCCCGCCCCCGCCAACGCCAGCCCCAAGTCGTTGAAGGCGTCGCTCATCTCGGCGGCGGCCCCGGAGACCGCCACCGTGACCCCGGC
>JAITLE010000259.1 GCA_031278075.1 Bifidobacteriaceae bacterium
ATCCACAGTCCGCTCACCACCACCCCAAGGACCCAACACACCCACCGGCTCCGGCGCCACAGGACGCCCCACACCACTACTCGAACCCACCAAACACCCCTCCAACCAATCGAACCAACCGGAACACTCAGACAAGCCACCCTAATGCTCCCGTACATCAGCATGCAGAGCGACCCGGTCATCAGCGCACTCCACGCCCACATTCCCACAAGCGCCGCGCCGCTCCGCTGAACGGTCGAGACGGCATCGTGCGGCTGATCGGCGCAGTCGGCGCGGCGCTAGGCGGACACCGCAAGGACCACACCACTCACGAGCACGCCGGCACTTCACCGGCGATCCGCCCACCGGTTCACGGAGTCTCGGCTAGCCCAAAGCGGCCGCTTACGATTAGTTCATGCCCGCCACCAGCCCCGACGAGGGCAGGCGCCCAGCCGCAGGCGCCCCGCCCACCCGGCAGCCCGGCCATCCGCCCGACCCTCTCTTCGACCCGCCCGACATCCTTTGGCGGCGTGTCTCCCCCAAGCTCACCACCGCGTGGCAGCTGACCGCGGCGATCCCGTTCGGCCTCGCGCTCGCCGGGACCTTGGTCGCCATGGTGGCGACCCGCGAATGGTGGCTCGGCGCGGGCGCCGCGGCTACGGCCGCGCTTTGGGCCTGGGTCGCCTGGCTGATCCCCCGCCGCGCCCACGCCATCGGCTACTTTGAGCGCGAGAACGACCTGCTCGTCCGCAAGGGCATCATGTTTCGCACACTCACCGCCTTGCCGTACGGCCGCATGCAGTACCTCGACGTCAAGTCTGGCCCCGTCATGCGTCGGTTCAACCTGGCCAAGCTCAAGATGAGCACCGCCGCCACACTGACCCGCGCTGACATCCCCGGCCTCGACGCCAGTGCCGCCGCGCAGCTCCGCGACCACCTCGCCGCGCTCGGCGACGCCCGGATGGCCGGGCTGTGACACCGCCACCCGCCCCAGCTCCCAACCCGGCCACGCCACCCGCCCCGCCGCCCGATGCCGACCGCCCGCCACCCAGCCCGCCTTCCCGTCCGCCAGTCGCCGCGCCGTCCACCCCGCCGGCCGACCGCGCCCCTGGGCCTGACCCGGCCGAGCCACCCAACCCGCCCGCCGGCCCTTCGCCCAGCCCAGGCCCGGAGCCGCCAACTTGGGCTCGGTTCCACCCGTTGACACCGTGGCTGAAGAGCTGGGTGGTGGTCGCGGCCTGGGCGGTGGGAATCCTCGGCAGTTGGGAGGAGCTAGCCGAATGGTTGCCGCAAGTGGTCCGGGACGTCGGCTTGGGGCGGGTCATACTGGTCGCGCTGGCTGGCCTGACCGGCGTCTTCGCCATTGTCATGGTCTGGGCGGTGCTGTGGTGGCGCAAGGCCTCGTTCCGCCTGACCGATGACTCTATCCAGCTCTCCACCGGGGTGGTTTTCAGGCGACGCCGCCACCTGCGGTTCGACCGCGTTCAGGCGGTCGACCTGGTCCGCCCGTTGATCCCCCGTGTCTTCGGTCTGGTCAAACTGCGAGTCGAGGCGGCCGGCGGCGCGGGCTCATCCATCCAGTTGGCGTACCTGAGACACGCGGACGCGGTTCGTTGGCGCCAGAGAATCCTGACCCGCGCACACCATTCCTCCTTAACTAATGCAGTCCCCACCGGTCATGCGCCCGGGCTCACGCCCCCGAAATCCGCCGAGACCGTCATCGGCGAAGCCCTCGGCGACGCGGACGCCGAAGCCCCCGAGCTTTTCGCCGTCCCCACCGGACGGTTGATCGGCTCTATGGCGCTATCGGTCGGAATCGCGCTCAACTTGCTCACCATAATCGCCATCCCCGCAGTGGCGATCTGGCGAAACGGCCTGGCCGGCATCGCCGTGGCGATCCCGATCGCGCTGGGCGCCGGCGCGTACACGGCCCAGCGTTTCACGCAGGATTTCGGCTTCAGCGCGAAGCAGACGGCGCGCGGCCTGACCCTCAGCCACGGCCTGACCACGCGCGTCTCGCAGACCGTCCCGCCGGGCCGAATTCTCGCGGTGTCCTTCGCGCAAGGTCCGTTGTGGCGGCGTTTTGGCTGGTGGCGGGCCACTATGACCGTCGCCGGCTACGGCCGTGAAACCAACGCGAGCGGCATCATGGCGCCGGTGGCGGATTCTGAGACCATCCGCCGGGTCCTTTGGGCGCTCGCCCCGGCCCTCGCCCAGGATGACGTCTGGGATGCCGTCACCGCGGCGATGGGCAGCCGGGGCCCACGCGAGGGCTTCACCACGGCGCCCCGCCGCGCCAGGTTTTTCGACCCGTTGGCCTGGCGTCGCACCGCCTTCGCCGTCAGCGAAGAGGCCGTCGTCTTGCGCCTTGGCGCCCTCCGGCGCCGCGTCGACGTGCTGCCCCACGGCCGCATCCAGGCGATCCAAGTGACCCAGGGCCCGCTCGAACGTCTCGCCGCGCTCGCCAGCGTCGCGTTGCTCAGCGCGGCCGGCCCGTTCACCTCCAGCATCGAGCATCTCTCAGCGCACGATGCCGACCGCCTCGCCCGCGACCAAGCCGCCCGCCTGGCGGCCGCCTGGCCAGCACCCTAGCCACCCGGCTGCTTGCGCTGAGCCCGAAACCCTGCCCGGACGTGTTCTCACAGGTCAGGGCCCTGCGGCGGTTCCGGTCCGGTCGGCGCCGGTCCTGCCCGACGCGACCATTCCTACACTTCTCCCCCCAGAGACGAGAAGTGTAGACTTCCGCGCCCGGCGCCACGGCGCAGGTGGTGGCCCGAAACCCGCGGCGGACGTGTTTCCGCAGGTCAGCGGCTTGTCCTAGTTTCGGCCCGCTGGCCGTCCATCGGGACGGGTTTGACCATTCCTACACTTCTCCCGCCAGAGACGAGAAGTGTAGAGTTCCGCGCCCCCCGCCACGGCGCCCGTGTTGACCCCGAACCCGCCCGGGCCGTGTTTCCGCAGGTCAAAGCCGTGCGCTGGTTCCGGGCTGGTGGGAGCCCGTCCGGGTTGGCGTCACCATTCCTACACTTCTCCCGCCAGAGACGAGAAG
>JAITLE010000053.1 GCA_031278075.1 Bifidobacteriaceae bacterium
CGCCCGCGTTGACCACGAACCCGCCCGGGACGTGTTTCCGCAGGTCAGGGGCTCGCGCTGGTTTTGGCCCCGTGGGCCCCGATCCGGGCGGGCGTGAGCATTCCTACACTTCTCTCGCCAGAAGCGAGAAGTGTAGAGATACGCGCCCCGCGCCGCGGCCCCCACGTTGACCGCGAACCCGCCCGGGACGTGTTTCCGCAGGTCAGGGGCTCGCGCTGGTTTTGGCCCCGTGGACCCCGATCCGGGCGGGCGTGACGATTCCTACACTTCTCTCGCCAGAGACGAGAAGTGTAGAGTTCCGCGGCCGACCCCACGGCCCCCGCGTTGACCGCGAACCCCCTCGGGACGTGTTTCCGCAGGTCAGGGCCCTGTGACGGTTCCCGCCCCGCTGAACGCCGGTCCGGGCGGGCGTGAGCATTCCTACACTTCTCTCGCCAGAAGCGAGAAGTGTAGAGATACGCGCCCCGCGCCGAGTGGCGGCGCCGAAATGGATGACCCAGGCGCACTTGGCGCCCCCTGGGCGCGGGATACGGTTGGGGAATGGCCGATCCGAGCGCGTACAAACCGGAGCCCGGCGCGGTGCCCACCGATCCAGGCGTCTACCGGTTCCGGGACTCGACTGGGCGCGTCATCTACGTGGGCAAGGCGAAGAACCTGCGCGCCCGCCTGAGCAACTACTTCCAGCCGCTGGCCGCCCTGCACCCCAGGACGCGACGCATGGTGACGACCGCGGCCGCGGTGGAATGGACCGTGGTGGGGACCGAGGTGGAGGCGCTCGCCCTGGAGTATTCCTGGATCAAGCAGTTCGAGCCGCGGTTCAACCTGAAGTACCGCGATGACAAGTCCTATCCGTATCTCGCGGTCACGCTCGGGGAGGAGTTCCCCAGGGCGCAGGTGATGCGCGGCGCGAAGCGCCCAGGTGTGAAGTATTACGGGCCGTTCGGGCACGCCTGGGCCATCCGGGAGACGCTCGATCTGATGACGCGGGTGTTCCCGGTGAGGACCTGCTCTAAGGCGGTCTTCGAGCTCTACCGCGCGCGCGGCCGGGCCTGTCTCCTCGGCTACATCGACAAGTGCTCCGCGCCGTGCGTCGGCCGCGTGGACGCGGCCGAGCACCGCCAGATCGTCGAGGACTTCATGGCGTTCCTCGACGGCGACACGGAACGGTTCGTCGCCCAGCTGGTCGACGCGATGCGCGCGGCCGCCGCCGAAGAGGCGTTCGAGCGCGCCGCCCGCCTGCGCGACGATGTGGCCGCGCTCTCGCGGGTCGTCGAGCGCAACGCCTTGGTGCTCCCGGACGGGACGGACGCGGACGTGTTCGCGCTGGCCGAGGATGATCTCGAGGCCGCCATCCAGGTGTTCTTCGTGCGTGCGGGCCGCGTCAGCGGCCAGCGGGGCTGGATCGTGGAGAAGGTCGAGGACGTCAGCCCGGCCGAACTCGTGGCCTCACTCCTGTTGACCGTCTACGGGGAGGCCGAGGAGATCCCCCGCGAGATCCTGGTCCCGACCCTGCCCGCCGACCTCGACCAACTGGTCGATCTGCTGCGCGGCGAGCGCGGCGGCGCCGTCACGATCCGGGTCCCGCGCCGGGGCGACAAGCGCGCCTTGGCTGAGACCGTCCTGAAGAACGCCGACCAGGCGCTCGCATTGCACAAGGCGCGGCGCGGCGCCGACCTGACCGCGCGGTCCAGGGCCCTCACCGAGTTGCAGACGGCGCTCGGCCTCGACGACGCGCCGCTCCGCATCGAGTGTTACGACATCTCCCACACCGGCGGCACGGGGCAGGTCGGTTCCATGGTCGTGTTCGAGGACGGTTTGCCCCGCAAATCCGAGTATCGGCAGTTCAACGTCCGCGGTCCGGACGGCCAAGGCGCCGCAGACGACACGGCCGCCCTCGCGGAAGTGCTGACGAGGCGGTTCCGGCACGCTGAGGAGCCGCCGCCCGATGCCGTCCACGTCAGCTCGTCCGGCCCCGTCGGCCGCGCTGTCGACCGCGCGCGGCGCTTCGCCTACCCGCCCAACCTGTTGGTGGTCGACGGTGGCCAGCCACAAGTCGCCGCGGCCGCCACCGCGTTGGCGGAGTTGGGCGTGAAGAATGTGTCCCTGGTCGGCCTCGCGAAACGCCTCGAGGAGGTGTGGTTGCCCGGCGAGCCCTTCCCATTGATCCTGCCGCGCGGCTCGGAGGGTCTCTACCTGCTGCAACGCGTTCGCGACGAAGCCCACCGGTGCGCCATCTCCGCTCATCGCAAACGCCGTTCCAAGGCGATGACCCGCTCAGCGCTCGACGCTGTGCCGGGCCTGGGTCCGAAGAAGCAGAAGGCGCTGCTGCGGCACTTCGGCTCCGTCAAACGCATCCGGGCGGCGTCGCGCGAAGAACTCGCCGAAGCGGACGGGATCGGGCCGGCCCTCGCCGAGCGCGTCGCGCGCGCCCTGGCAGGGGACGATCCGGCCGCCTGAGCGGCGCCCCGCCACGGCGGCGAGGAGACGGCCAGGCGGCACAAGCTCGCTTGCGGCGGGTGAGAAACTTGTCACGTGACCGACCCGACCGAAGCGCCGACCTTCCCGTCGGGGATTCCGATAGTCGACGCCCTCGCCGGCGGTTCGGAGCGCGGCGAGGTCCTCATCATCACAGGGATGTCCGGGGCGGGCCGCACACAGGCCGCCAGCGTCCTGGAAGACCTCGGCTGGTACGTGGTCGACAACCTCCCGCCGCAGATGATCGAGCCGCTGGCCGGCATGATGACCCCGCACGGCGGCGGGGTGCGCAAACTCGCGGTCGTGGTGGACGTCCGCTCCGGCGAGTTCTTCCGCACGCTGATGGACGCCTTGACGAAGCTGAGCGAGAAGGGCACCGACCACAGGATCGTGTTCCTCGACGCCTCAGACGCGGAGTTGGTCCGCCGCTATGAGGCGGTGCGCCGCCCGCACCCGCTCCAAGGCTCCGGCACGGTCCTGACCGGGATCGCGCGGGAGCGCGCGCTGCTCGCGGACCTGAGGGAGCAGTCCGACGACCACATCGACACGTCCGCCTTCTCCGCCCACGAGCTCGCCGCGCACATGTCGCACATCGCCGACCCGGACAAGAAGGAGGAGGTGACGATGACCGTCTCGTCGTTCGGTTTCAAATACGGCCCGCCAGCTGACGCGTCGGTCATCATCGACGCGCGTTTCCTCGCCAACCCCTACTGGGTCGACGAACTGCGGCACCTGACCGGTTTAGACCCCCGTGTCCGCGAGTACGTCATGGCCTCCGGCGAAGCCGAGGAGTTCTTGGCCCGCTACGTCGAGGCGCTGATGGTCGCCCGCGACGGGTTCCAACGTCAGCGCAAACACCACCTCTCGATCGCTGTCGGCTGCACCGGCGGCAAACACCGGTCGGTCGCGATGGCGGAGGCCTTGACCGCGCAGCTGCGCGAGCGGGGCGTCCGCGCAAGGGCCGCCCACCGGGACTTGGGGCGGGAATGACCGGTCGGCATCGTCCACCTGCGGTGGTGGCGTTGGGGGGAGGGCACGGGCTGGCGGCCGCTCTGCGCGCGCTGCGGCATGTCACGCCGGAGCTGACGGCCGTGGTGACCGTCGCGGACTCCGGGGGCTCGTCGGGGCGGCTACGCGACGAGTTCGCCTGCCTGCCACCGGGGGATCTCAGGATGGCGCTGGCGGCTTTGTCGGGCCACGACGAATGGGGCGTCACCTGGCGGGAGGTGCTGCAGCACCGGCTCGGCGGGGACGGCCCGCTCGCGGGGCACCCCTTGGGCAATCTGCTGATCGTGGGCCTGTGGGAGATGTGGGCGGGCGACCCGGCGCTGGGGCTTGACTTCGTCGGCAAGCTGGTCGGGGCGCATGGGCGCGTCTTGCCGATGTCGACCGTGCCGTTGGATGTGGAAGCGGACATCACCCGCGAGGTCGATGGCCAGCCGTGGCGCACCTCGATCCGGGGACAGCACAAGGTGGCGACAGCGCCCGGACACGTCGACGCCGTCCGGCTCACCCCCGCGGATCCGCCCGCCTGCCGCGCGGCCGTCGACGCCGTGGCCGCGGCGGACTGGGTCAACCTGGGGCCCGGCTCGTGGTACACGTCCGTCATCCCGCATCTGCTGATCCCGGAGTTGGCCGAGGCGATCGCGTCGCCTGGCGTGCGCCGCTGCGTCACCCTCAACCTCGAGGATCAAGCTGGCGAGACCAGCGGCTACAGTCCGTCCGACCATCTCGAGGCGCTCGCCGAATACGCGCCGGCGGGTCTCCGGTTCGACGCGGTGATCGCGGACGAGTCGCAGGTCGCGGGCCGCGGGGACCTCGCCGAATTGGAGACCACCGCGGCGCGGCTGGGCGCCCGGTTGTTGGTGCGGGCGGTGCGCCACGACCTGCGGCCCGGGACACATGATTCGTTGAGGCTCGCGGCGGTGTACCGTGAGGTGTTTTCTGGAGGGGAGCCGAGCGCATGGCGTTGACCGCGGCGGTCAAAGAGGAGCTGGCCCGCGTCAAGGGCGACGCGTTGTGCTGCCGCAAGGCTGAGACGGCGGTGGTGCTGCGTTTCTCGGGGGGGCTTCACATCATCGCCGGCCGGATCGTGGTCGAGTCGGAGCTGGACACCGCGATGGCGGCGCGCCGGCTGCGCCAAACCGTCGCGGAGCTTTATGGGAACCGCTCCGAGATCGTGGTGGTGACCGGCGGCGCGCTCAAGCGCGGCAGCCGCTACCACGTCCGGTTCGCCGAGGACGGCGAGGGCTTGGCGCGCCAGACCGGGCTGGTGGACCCGAGGGGCCGTCCGGTGTTGGGGCTGCCGCCGAACATCGTGGCGGCTGGGGTGTGCTGCGCCGAGGCCGCCTGGCGGGGCGCGTTCCTGGCTCACGGGTCGCTCACGGAGCCGGGCCGTTCCGCTTCGCTCGAGATCACCGCGCCGGGGCCGGAGGCGGCGATGGCCCTGGTCGGCGCCGCGCGCCGGCTGGGCATCGCGGCCAAAGCGCGCGACGCCAGAGGACTGAGCCGGGTCGTGATCCGCGACGGGGACACGATCCGCGCCATGTTGACACGGATGGGCGCCCACGAGGCGGTGATGGTCTGGGAGGAACGGCGAGTCAGGCGCCAAGTCATGGGCGCGGCCCACCGGATGGCGAACTTCGACGACGCGAACCTGCGGCGCTCGGTGCGGGCCGCGTTGGCGGCCGCGGCCCGCGTCGAGCGGGCCTTCGAGATCCTCGGGGACGCGGTTCCCGCCCACCTCCGTCAGGCGGCCGAACTGCGTCTCGCCCACAAGGAGATCTCCTTAGAGGAACTGGGCGCCATGATCGATCCGCCGCTGAGCAAGGACGCCATCGCCGGGCGCATCCGACGTCTCATCGCGATGGCCGACCGCCGGGCCGCGGAGCTGGGCATCCCGCTCACCGACGCCGCGGTGCCGTTCGACATCTACGACTTCTGACCCGGGCGCGAACACCCTGTTCACCCGCGGTTTACCTGGTCACCGCCACCGTTCGGGCACTGGGTCCAAAGACGTCACGCGCCGCGGCGGTCGGTGCTATGGTCATTTGGTGGCGGCGGTCCGGTGGGCCGCGCCACTCCAGGGCACGGCGCCAAGCGCCGGCCGCAACGCCTATTCCGCGTCGGCGATCGCCGGCGCCTTCCGGAGGGGGAAGAAGAAGTGACGATTCGCGTTGGCATCAATGGGTTCGGCCGCATCGGCCGGAACTTCTACCGTGCCATCCTCGCCAGCGGCGCCGACATCCAAGTCGTCGGAGTCAACGATCTGACCAGCACCCAGGCCCTGGCCAACTTGCTCAGGTTCGACTCGGTTCTAGGACGGCTCCCCGAGGACGTGACCTACACGGACCAGACCATCACCGTGGGCGAGAACACGTTCCGCGTCAGCGCCGAACGGGACCCCGCGAACCTGCCTTGGGCGGAGCTCGGGGCCGACATCGTGATCGAATCCACTGGGTTCTTCACCGACGCGCTCAAGGCGAAGGCCCACATCGACGCGGGAGCCAAGAAGGTCATCATCTCGGCGCCCGCCAAGAACGACGACGGCACGTTCGTGATCGGCGTCAACCACAAGAACTACGACCCGGCGATCCACCACGTGATCTCGAACGCCTCCTGCACCACCAACTGCCTCGCGCCGTTGGCGAAGGCGCTACATGAGTCGATCGGGATCGTCCGCGGCTTGATGACCACGGTCCACGCCTACACCGGCGACCAAAACCTGCAAGACGGCCCGCACCGCGACCCGCGCCGCGCCCGGGCCGCCGCGGTCAACATCGTGCCGACCTCGACGGGCGCCGCCAAGGCGCTGGGTCTGGTGCTCCCAGAGCTCAAAGGCAAGCTCGACGGCTACGCCCTGAGGGTCCCGGTGATCACGGGTTCCGCGACGGACTTGACGTTCACCGCGCCCAAGGCCGTCTCCGTCGAAGAGGTCAACGCCGCGGTCAAGGCCGCCTCCGAGTCGGAAGACCTCAAGGGCATCCTGAAGTATTCGACTGATCCGCTGGTCTCGACCGACATCGTGACGGATCCGGCCTCCTCGATCTTCGACTCCGGTCTGACGAAGGCCATCGAGGACCAGGTCAAGGTGGTCGCTTGGTATGACAACGAATGGGGCTACTCCAACCGCCTCGTCGACTTGACGATCTACGTGGGGGAGCGCCTCTAGCTCCGCCAGCCCCGAGCGCGCCTGGGGCGCCCGCGACCGCTCCACTCGAAGGGACGGGCGGGCGCCCTGGCTGTTTCCCCGCGGCTCGGCGAAGCGGCGCGGAACCGGTCGGCATCGCGCGCCGGCGGCCGAGTAGCCACCCGACACCCCGCTTGACACGAGGAGCTGACAATGGCAATCAAGACAATCGACTCCCTGGGCGACCTGAGAGGCAAGCGCGTCCTGGTGCGCGCGGACCTGAACGTGCCGCTCGACGGGCAGCGCATCACCGACGACGGCCGGGTGCGCGCCTCCGTGCCGACCATCGCGCGGCTCGCCGGGGCGGGCGCCCGAGTGGTCGTGATGGCGCACCTGGGGCGGCCGAAGGGCGCTCCCGAGGCGCGTTATTCGCTCCAGCCTGTCGCCACGCGGCTCGCGGAGCTGTTGGGCCAGCCGGTCGCGTTCGCCGGGGACACTGTGGGCCCGCTCGCAGCCGCCCGAGTCGCCGAGGCGGCTGAAGGGGACGTGGTGCTGTTGGAGAACGTCCGCTTCAACCCGGGGGAGACTTCGAAGGACGATGCCGACCGGCGAGCCTTCGCTGTCCAGCTAGCCGAACTTGGGGACGCGTTCGTGTCCGACGGGTTCGGCGTGGTCCACCGCAAGCAGGCCTCGGTTTACGAGATCGCGCAGATCCTGCCCGCGGCGGCCGGCGGCTTGGTCTTGGCCGAGGTGGAAGCCCTGAGCCGAGCCACTGAGGCCCCCGAACGGCCCTATGCGGTGGTGCTCGGCGGATCGAAGGTCTCCGACAAGCTGGGCGTGATCGGCAACCTGCTGGGCAAGGCGGACACGCTCTTGATCGGCGGCGGCATGGTCTACACGTTCCTGGCCGCCCAGGGCCACCCGGTCGGCGCCTCGCTGCTGGAGGTGGACCAGATCGACACGGTCGCGGGTCACCTCGAGCAGGCTCGGGCCGGCGGCGCGACGATCCAGCTGCCGACCGACATCGTGGTGGCGGACAAGTTCGCGGCGGACGCCGCGCATTATGACGTCGCGGCCTCGGCCATCCCCGAGGGCTGGCTTGGGCTGGACATCGGCCCGGATTCCCGCAAGGCGTTCGCCGAGACCATCAGGGCCGCGAAGACGATCGTCTGGAACGGCCCGATGGGCGTGTTCGAGTTCCCCGTGTTCGCGGAAGGAACCCGTGCCGTGGGCCAGGCGATGGTGGACTCGGAGGGGTTCTCGATCGTCGGCGGCGGCGACTCGGCCGCGGCGGTGCGGCTGCTCGGCCTGCCCGAAGCGGGTTTCGGCCACATCTCGACCGGCGGCGGAGCGTCGCTGGAACTCCTGGAGGGCAAGGTGCTCCCAGGGCTGGCGGTATTGGAGGCGTGATCCCAATGGCTCGAATCCCCTTGATGGCGGGGAACTGGAAGATGAACCTCGACCACCTCGAGGCCACGGCGTTGGCGCAGCGGCTTTACTGGGCGCTGCGTGACGCGAACTTCGACTACTCGAAGGTCGAGGTGGCGCTGATCCCGCCGTTCACGGACCTCAGATCCGTCCAGACGGTGACCGACGCCGACAACATGGCCATCGTCTACGGCGCCCAAGACGTCTCCGTCCACGCGGCGGGGGCTTACACCGGTGAGATCTCGGCGCACATGCTGGCGAAGCTCGGCTGCTCCTTCGTGGTGGTGGGGCACTCGGAGCGGCGTCAGTACCACGGTGAGACCGACCAGGAGGTCGGCGAGAAGGCCAAGGCGGCGCTGGGCGCCGGAATCACGCCGATCATCTGCGTGGGCGAGGCGCTCGCGATCCGCAAAGCTGGGGAGCACGTCGCGTACACGCTGGCCCAGATCGACGGCGTGTACGCCGAGCTCGGGCCTACGCTGGCGCCAGCCACCACCGTCGCCTACGAGCCGGTCTGGGCGATCGGCACTGGCGAGGTCGCCACTCCCGCCGACGCGCAGGAGGTCTGCGGCGCGATCCGCGGCCGGCTCGCCGCCCTGTTCGGGCGTGAGACCGCCGAGGGCATACGCATCCTTTACGGCGGATCAGTCAAGGCGTCGAACGTCGCCTCGATCATGGCTGAGGCCGATGTGGACGGCGCGTTGGTGGGCGGCGCCTCGCTCGACCCGGCCGAATTCTCGAAGATCTGCAGGTTCGCCGAGCTCATAGCGTAAGATAGGCCGCCGTGATTACTGCCTTGACCATCTCCCTCCAGGTGATCCTGGTTTTGACCAGCGCCTTCTTGATCCTGCTGATTCTGATGCACAAGGGCAAGGGTGGTGGCCTGTCCGACATGTTCGGTGGCGGGTTCTCCTCCAACCTGGGGTCCTCAGGCGTGGCTGAGAAGAACCTCAACCGGATCACCGTGGTGGTGGGAATCATCTGGATCGTGGCGGTGTTGCTACTCGCGTGGATACACAAGGTCGCGGCATAGCCAGAAGAGACAAGCAAGGAGTTCGGTGTCATGGCAGGTGGTAGCGCCATCCGCGGGTCGCGCGTGGGCGCGGGTCCCATGGGAGAAGAGGAGCGGGGCGAGATCGCGCCCCGGATCACAATTTCGTATTGGTGCGCCAACGGACACGAGACGCGGCCCAGCTTCGTGGACGATCCGGCGACCTCCGTGCCGCTGAGTTGGGACTGTCCGCGCTGCGGCTTCCCCGCGGGGATGGACCCGCTGGATCCGCCGGATCCGCCCCGCAACGAGCCGTACAAGACGCACCTCGCTTACGTCAAGGAGCGCCGGTCCGCTGAGGACGGCGCTCAGTTGCTCGACGAGGCGCTCGCCGCTCTGCGCGCTCGACGCGGCGAAGACGGCTGAGGCTGAGACGGCGACTGGGCGGGCGCGCGCGGTGGTAGGGTAACTGCCTGGTGTGCCCAAATGGGCGCCCTGGGGTCTTAGCCAACGGGTTGACCCACGCGCGGCCCAGCCGCGCGCGTTCGAACAAGCTACGAACAGGAGAATGCGCTCAATGACAGCCGCGCGTCGCTCGCGCCGACAGGTGCGCGAATCAAGGGCCCTCGGCCTCGCCCTGACTCCGAAGGCCGTGAAGTACTTCGACAAACGTCCGTACCCGCCCGGGGAACACGGGCGCGGCCGGCGTCGCACCGAATCCGACTACGCGATCCGGCTGAGGGAGAAGCAGCGGCTGCGCGCCCAGTACGGGCTGCGGGAGAAGCAGATCGCCCGGGCGTTCCAGGACGCCCGCAAGGACTCCGGACTGACCGGCGAGGCGCTGGTGGAGCTGCTCGAGATGCGGCTGGACTCGCTGGTGCTGCGCGCGGGCTTCGCGCGCACCATCTACCAGGCTCGCCAAGTGGTGGTGCACCGGCACGTCCTGGTCGACGGGAGGCTGGTCGACAGGCCGTCGTTCCGGGTCAATCCCGGCCAGGTCATCATGATCAAACCGAAGTCGCAGCCGCTGGTGCCCTTCCAGGTGGCGGCCGCGGGCGCGCACCGGGACGTGCAGGTCTGGCAGACGCCGGAATACCTCGACGTGACGCTGGAGCGGTTGCGCGCGCAACTGGTGCGCCGGCCCACGCGGGCTGAGGTGCCGGTGATCTGCGACGTGCAGCTAGTCGTGGAGCACTACTCCAGATAGCCGAAGGGGGCAGGCCATGGGCGTGGGCGATGTGGCGGGTCTGATCGCCGCGGTGGCGTTCGCGGCGCTGGTCGCGTTGTCGGCCGTGCCGGTGCTGAAACTGGGCGGTGTGTTCAAGGAGGCGGCCCGGTCGGTCAAGGAGCTGACCGAGCACACGGTGCCGATCCTGGACGAGGCGGCGACGGCGGTCGCGCAAGCGAACGGCCAGCTGGAGAAGGTCGACACGATCACCACGGCCGCGGCGGACGTGTCGCAGAACGTCTCGGCGCTGACCGCGTTGTTCGCGGCCACGTTGGGTGGGCCGCTGATCAAGTTGGCGGCCTTCACCTACGGGGTGCGGACCACCGTGGCGAAGCGCTGGAAGGCCCGTTAGAGTGCGCCGGCTGGCGTGGGTCGCTTTCGGGGCCACCCTCGGCGTGGGCACGGTGATCTGGGCGTGGCGCAGACTGGAGGCGGCGAAGCGCGCCGCCCGCGATGCGGTGTCCCCCGAGGGGATCTCGCGGGGAGTCGACCGAGTGGTGGCGGCGGTGACAGGTTTCGCCGGCGAGGTCGGCGAAGCCGCCCACCAGCGGGAGGCCGAGTTGCGCCGAACGCTGCTGCAATCTGAGTGACGCCGAATCAGCCCGGGGGAGAGGACCAATGCGCACTTCCGAGATCCGCCAGCGCTTCTTGAGCTACTTCGAGGACCGCGGCCATGTCGCCGTGCCGTCCGCGTCGCTGATCAGCGAGGATCCGTCGTTGCTGTTCACGGTGGCCGGGATGGTGCCGTTCATCCCGTACATGCTGGGCGAGGTGCCCGCGCCTTGGCCGAGGGCGGCATCGGTGCAGAAGTGCGTCCGCACAGGAGACATCGAAGAGGTCGGCCGGACCACCCGTCATGCGACGTTCTTCCAGATGAACGGGAACTTCTCGTTCGGGGACTATTTCAAGGAAGGCGCGATCGCGCACGCGTGGGAATTGGTCACGGGGCCGGCGGACGCCGGCTTCCTCGGGTTCGACCCAGACAAGATCTGGGTGACGGTCTACCACGAGGACGAAGAGGCCGCCAGCTTGTGGCGGAGGATCGCCGGCCTGCCCGAATCGAGGATCCAGCGCCGCGGCATGAAGGATAATTTCTGGTCCACCGGCCAGCCGGGGCCAGCTGGGCCGTGCTCGGAGATCTATGTGGACCGGGGGCCCGCCTTCGGGCCCGATGGCGGGCCGATAGTCGACGAGGACCGCTTCTTGGAGATCTGGAACCTCGTGTTCATGGAGTTCGAGCGGGGGGCTGGCGGCGCCAAGACGGATTATCCGTTGCTGGGCGAACTGGAACAGAAGAACATCGACACCGGCATGGGCTTGGAGCGGGTCGCGTACCTGCTCCAGGATGTCGCGAACCTCTACGAGATCGACGAGGTGGTGCCGGTCATCCACCGCGCTGAGGAGTTGACCCGGCGTTCCTACGGCGCGGACCCTGAAGCTGATGTGCGTTTCCGGGTGGTGGCGGACCACGTCCGCTCCGGCCTGATGCTGATCGGGGACGGCGTCACCCCATCCAACGAGGGGCGTGGCTATGTGCTGCGCCGCCTGTTGCGGCGTGTCGTGCGGTCGATGCGCCTCCTCGGAGTCGAAGAGCCGGTCTTCCCGGAGCTGTTCGAGGTGTCGAAGGACTGCATGAAGGCTTCCTACCCTAAGTTGGCTCGCGATTGGCCCCGCATCTCGGCGACGGCCCGCGCCGAGGAGGAGTCCTTCCTGCGGACCCTCGACTCCGGCTCCACCATCCTGGACGTGGCGCTGACTGAGACCAAACGCCGGGGCGAGGACGCTCTGAGCGGCCGCGACGCGTTCCAGCTCCACGACACGTACGGCTTCCCGATCGATCTGACCTTGGAGATCGCCGCTGAGGCGGGCTTGGCTGTGGACCAGGCCGCGTTCCGCGACCTGATGCGCCAGCAAAGGGAACGCGCCCGCGCCGACGCCGCCGCGAAGAAGACCGGTCACGCGGACACGAGCCTCTACCAGGATCTCGCCGGTCGGCTCGGCGCCCCCACGGACTTCACCGGTTACACGAGCTTCGCCTCCCGTGGTCGCATCCTCGCCTTGATCCGCGACGGCCTGGACGTGCCGGCGGCGACCGCGCCCGCCTCGCTTGAGGTGATCCTGGACACCACCCCGTTCTACGCTGAGGCGGGCGGACAGCTCGCGGACCAGGGGACCATCGAGTTCGACTCGGGCGCGGTCTTCGAGGTCGATGACGTGCAACGGCCGGTGGCGGGCCTGAGCGTGCACCGCGGCCGGCTGATCGAGGGTGTGATCGCCCTGGGTGATCCGGGCCTCGGGCGGATCGATCCGACGCGCCGCCGCGCCATCTCGCGCGCCCACACCGCCACGCACATGGTGCACAAGGCGCTCAGGGAGCATCTCGGCTCCACCGCCACCCAGGCTGGTTCGGAGAACGCCCCATCCCGCCTCAGGTTCGACTTCCGGTACGGCACAGGCGTGCCGCAATCGGTCCTGGGCGAGATCGAGGAACGCGTCAACACCCGACTAGCTGAGGATCTCGAGGTCACCGAGCAGCTGATGCCGTTGAGCCAGGCCAGGGAACTGGGCGCGATGGCCCTGTTCGGCGAGAAATACGGCGATGTGGTGCGAGTCGTCTCGATCGGCGGCGACTGGTCGCGGGAGCTGTGCGCTGGCACGCATATGCGCCGCTCCGGCGAACTCGGCCGGGTCAGCCTGCTGGGCGAGGCGTCCATCGGCTCTGGTGTGCGTCGGGTTGAGGGGCTGGTGGCGGACGGCGCCTACGCTCATCAGGCGAAGGAGCACCTGTTGGTCTCCCAGCTAGCGGAGATCCTGAAGGTCCGCCCCGACGACTTGCCGGGCCGGGTCGAATCCTTGGTCGCCAAGCTGCGCCAGGCCGACAAGGCGGTGGCGGAGCTGAGGGCGGCCCAGTTGGCGCAGCAGGCGCCGGCGCTCGCGGCGAGTCCCCGCACCGTCGGTTCGACGCGGTTGGTCGCGGCCACCGTGGACGGCGCGACCGCCGCCGACCTGCGGCAGCTCGCGGCCGACGTGCTCGAACGGCTGGGCGCGGCGGCTGCGGTTGTCGCGCTCGGAGCGCTGGACGCGGACACAGGCCGCGGCTTGGTGGCGGTCGCGGCGAACGATGCCGCGCAAGCCGCCGGACACAAAGCCGGCGCTTTGGTGCACCTCGCCTCGAGCGTGCTCGGGGGTGGCGGCGGCGGGCGTCCGGGGTTGGCCCAGGGCGGCGGCGCCGACGGCTCGAGACTGGATCAGGCCTGGGCCGCCATCGCGGCCGCGTTGTGACCGCCCAGGCCGAAGCGGCGCCGCCGTCGCCGGCGGGACCTTGGCTCGGGGTGGATCTCGGCTTGGTCCGCGTCGGGCTCGCCGTCTCAGACCCGGACCGGCTGTTGGCCATGCCGCTCGCCACATTGCCGCGCGCTGATCTTTCCGTCGAGGCGTTGGCCGGAGCCTTGGCCGCTGTGGCGGCGGAGCGGCAAGCGGTGCGTGTCGTCGTGGGCGTGCCCTGGAACATGGACGGGTCCGCCGGCCCCAGGGCGTTGGAGGCTCTCGCGGTGGCGGAGGCGTTGCGCGCGGCGGGCACGCCGTGTGCGGCCCAGGATGAGCGGCTCACCACGGTCGAGGCTGAGACCCTTCTCAGAGCAGCCGGACGCACGGCCAAGCGGCAGCGACCGGTGGTGGACCAAGCGGCGGCGGTCATCATTCTTCAGGCCGCCCTCGACGCCGCGCGCCGCTAGGCGGCGCCTGCCGGCGGGCCCGGATTCGGGCCGGGGCACGTCGAGTCAAGGCGCCGGCATCGATGACCCATAGACTCACAGCCGCTCGCCACGGAACGGTAAACTAGCCTGCCGTGACTGACCACTGGAACCCGTTCGGCCAGCCCGAAGACCCAAACCAAGCGTCGGCGTCCGGCCACCACCCCTCGGGCCTGCCGTTCCGGCCGACACCTGAGGCGGAGGGGGGCCAGACGTTGCGTCAGTTCGTCGGCGAACCGCCGTTGGACCGGCGGCCGCCGCGGTCCCGTCGGATCGTCTCGGCGGCGGTGATCGGTGTCGCGGTCATCGCCGTCGCCGGAGTCGGCTGGGCCTTCGGCAAACCACTGATCGAGGAGTTGAGAGGGTCGGGAACGAGTGCCGTGACGGACTTCGCGGGCCCCGGTGTGGGCGAGGTGTCGATCACCGTCTCCCCGGGCGATCTGGGGAGCGACATCGCGACCAAGCTCGTCGCCGCGGGCGTGATCGCGTCCACGGGGCCGTTCATCGACGCGTTCACCGCGGCTGGGAAACAGGCCGAAGGGATCCAGCCCGGCACCTACCTGCTGCGCGCCGAGATGAGCGCGCAGGCCGCCTTGGAGGTCTTGATGGATCCCGCGGCTCGTCAGGTGATCCAGTTCACCGTGCCGGAGGGCAAACGCGCGGAAGAGGTCTACCAGATCATCGGCGCAGCGCTGGCCAAGGCCGATTTGGGGGACGATGCCGACCCGGCCGTCCTCGAGGCGACCGCGACCGCGGACGCGGAGACCGTGCGCGCAGCCGCCCAGGACACCGCTGCGATCGGCCTGCCGCCCGAGGCGAACGGGATCGTCGAAGGATGGCTGTTCCCGAACACCTATTCCTTCAACTTGGGGACCGGCGCCAAGGAGATCCTGGCTCAGATGGTCACGACCGCGGTCAACACCCTCGAGGAACTGGGTGTGCCGCGTGACCGGTGGCTTGAGATCATGACGGTGGCCTCCTTGGTCGAAAAGGAGTCGAACCGGGCGGAGGACAGGGGCAAAGTCGCGCGGGTGTTCTACAACCGCATCGAAATAGGCATGCGGCTGGAATCGGACGTCACAGCCAGGTACGGCGCCGGGCAGTTCGACAGCTCGGTGATGACCACCGATGAGGCTTTGCAGGACCCGAACCCGTACAACACCTACATCCACACCGGCCTGCCGCCTAGCGCGATCGCCAATCCGGGCGAGGCCGCGATCCTGGCCGCGCTGGAGCCCACCGAGGGCGCTTGGATCTATTTCACCGTGGTCGACCCGAACACGGGCGAGACTGAATTCAACGAGACGTATGAGGGGCACCTGCGGTCGGTCGAGAAACTGTATGCCTGGCTAGCCGAGCATCCCCAGTGACACACCGGGCCGCGGTCTTGGGCAGCCCGATCGCCCACTCGCTCTCGCCGGCGCTGCACCGCGCCGCCTACAGGGAGCTCGGGTTGCGGGACTGGTCCTATGACGCGGTCGACGTGACCGAGGCGCAGCTGCCCGCGTTCCTGGCCTCCCTGGGGCCGGATTGGGCGGGGCTGTCGCTGACCATGCCGCTGAAACGGGCGGTTCTGGCGTTGGTCGACCACGTCGACGACTTGGCTGAGGCGATCGGTGGCGCGAACACGGTGCTGTTCGGCGCGGCTGAGTCGGTGGCGCTGACCACGGACGTGCGAGGCATGGTCGCCGCGATCACTCAGGCCAGTGGGTGCCGGACCTTCGAATCGGCGACCATCCTGGGAGGCGGGGCCACCGCGACAGCGGCCTTGGCGGCTGTCGCCGAGCTAGGCGTGGCGGCGCCGCGAGTCTTTGTGCGCTCGGTGGCGCGCGCGAGCGGCCTGGTCGCGGCAGCGGCCCGGATGGGGTTGCGGCCGCAGCTACGTCGGCTGCGCGGCGATGACGCGCTGGTCGACTGGCCTGACAACCTGGTCGTCGCCACGTTGCCGCCCCGGGCGGCGGACGCGATGGCCCAGGCGTTCGCCCAGGCGAACGGGCGGAGCGGGGCGGTCCGCCCCGCGGGCGGGTCCAGCGGGGGAGTGGAAGGCGGCGTGCGGGGGCGGCTCTTGCTCGATGTCGCCTACGATCCGTGGCCGTCGCGCTTGGCCACGGCCTGGGCGGCGGCGGGCGGCGCGGTGGCGTCCGGGCTCACGATGCTCCTGCACCAAGCGGCGGAACAGGTGAGGCTGATGACTGGCCAGCCGGCCCCGCTCGCGGCGATGCGGGCGGTTCTGCCCGGCGGGACGGCACAATAGAGGCCATGTTGCGTTGGATGACTGCGGGTGAGTCCCACGGCCCTGCGATTCTGGGGCTGCTCGAGGGGGCGCCCGCCGGCATCGAGATCGGGCCGGAGGAGATCCGGGCGGCGTTGGCGCGGCGGCGGCGCGGCGTGGGCCGCGGCGCGCGCATGAGATTCGAGACGGACCAGCTTGAGGTGATCGGCGGGATCTGGCGCGGTGTGACCACCGGCGGCCCGGTGGCGTTGCTGATCCGCAACAGCGAGTGGCCGAAGTGGGCGAGCGTCATGTCCCCGGACGCGCCGAAGACCCCGCCGGCGCCGGCGACTGAGACCGAGCGGACGGCGGCGGGGATCGCGGCTGGGGTGACGGCATCGGCGGACGGGGCGGCTGTCGCCGGGCGCGAGGCGCCCTTGACGCGGCCGCGGCCGGGGCACGCGGACCTCGCGGGAATGATCAAACACGGCCACGCGGACGTCCGGGCTGTGCTCGAGCGCGCCTCGGCGCGGGAGACCGCCGCACGGGTGGCGGTCGGGGCGGTCGCCGCGGCGTTCCTGCGCCAAGCGCTGGGGGTGCGGCTGGTGGCGCACGTCGTGGAGTTGGGGGGCGTGCGCGCCGATCCGTCGTGCGCGCCGCAGCCGGACGATGCCGACCGGCTCGACGCGAGCGACGCGCGGACGCTCGACGCGCGGGCGGCGGCGGCGATGACGGCGCGGGTGGAGGAGGCCAAGCGGGCTGGGGACACCCTCGGCGGGGTGGTCGAGGTGATCGCTCACGGCGTGCCGCCGGGTCTGGGCTCCTACGCGCAGGCGGACCGCCGGCTGGACGCCCTCTTGGCGGGCGCGTTGATGGGGATCCAGGCGATCAAAGCCGTGGAGATCGGCCTCGGGGTGGGAGTCGCGGCGTTGGCCGGCTCTGCGGTCCACGACCCGATCGAACTCCTCGCGGGAAGGATCAGCCGCCCGACCAACCACGCCGGTGGGATCGAAGGCGGTGTGTCCAACGGGGCGCCGGTGGTGGTGCGGGCCACGATGAAGCCGATCCCGACGCTCGCCAGGGCGCTGCCGAGCGTCGACACCACGACCGGCGAGGCGGCCCCCGCGATCCATCAACGCTCCGACACCACCGCCGTCCCAGCCGCCGCGGTCGTGGCCGAGGCGATGACGGCGCTGGTGCTCGCCCAATGCGCCCTCGAGAAGTTCGGCGGCGACTCGGTGGCGGAGACCCGCCGCAACTTCGAGGCCTACCTCGCCGCCATCCCGGAGACGCTGCGGTGAGCGCCCTGGTGTTGATCGGCCCGCCCGCGGCGGGTAAGACGACCGTCGGCCGGGAACTCGCCGGGCTGTTGCGAGTGGAATTCATGGACACGGATGAGATGGTCGCTGAACGGGCCGGCCGGCCGATCGGCGAGATTTTCACGCGCGACGGCGAGGCCGCCTTCCGTGCCATGGAACGCACAGCCGTGCTGGACGCGTTGGGCGAGGCCCAAGAGCGCCCACTGGTCGTGGCGGTCGGTGGCGGCGCGCCGATGGACCCGGTGGTCGCGGCGGATCTGGCCGACAGGCCCGCCGCTGTGGTGTTCTTGGACATCTCGGCCGCTCTGGCCGCGCGACGGGTCGGCTTGGGCGCGACACGGCCGCTGCTGAGCGACTCGCCGCGCAAGATCTGGCGCGAGTTGATGGCGCGGCGCCGGCCCCGCTACGAGGAGTTGGCGACAGCCCGCGTCGAGGTGGACGGCAAACCGGCGACCGTGGTGGCTGAGGAGATCGCCCGCCTGGTCATGGCGAAGGAGACGTGAAAGCTTGAACACTGGGAGTGAGACACGCGTCACGGTGAAGCTGGACCCGCCTTACGACGTGGTGGTCCGCGCCGACCTGTTGCGGGATCTGGGCAGCCACATCCCGCGCGGCGCCCGGCGGTTGATGCTCGTGTTCGACCCGAACGTCGCCGGTCCCGTCCCTGGTGTGGTCGACGCGCTCCGCAAGGATGGTTTCGAGGTGCACATCCTGGCCATTCCGAGCGGTGAGGCGGCCAAGTCGATCGAGGTGGCGGCGGCCGCGTGGCAACGCCTGGGCGAGGCGTCCTTCACCCGCACCGATCTGATCGTGGCGCTGGGCGGTGGCGCCACCACCGACCTGGCCGGCTTCGTGGCGGCGACCTGGCTGCGTGGGTCGCCCGTCGTCTACGTCCCGACCACGTTGCTGGCGATGGTTGACGCGGCCATCGGGGGCAAGACCGGCATCGACATAGAGGAGGGGAAGAACCTGGTCGGGGCTTTCCACCAGCCGGTCGCGGTGTTGTGCGACCCCGTCTTGTTGGAGAGCCTGCCCGCCGTGGAAATGGCCGCAGGCATGGCTGAAGTGGTCAAAGCTGGCCTGATCGCCGATCCAGGCATCCTAGATGTCGCCTGGTCCGGGCCCAGAGAGGTGATCAACCCCGCCGGGCCGTTGCTGATCGAGGTGATCCGGCGCGCCGTGGCGGTCAAGGCTGAGGTGGTCGCGGCCGACCCGCTCGAGTCCGGGCGGCGGTCGATCCTGAATTACGGGCACACCTTCGGCCACGCGATAGAGCAGGTGGAGCACTTCGAGTGGCGCCACGGCGAGGCGGTGGCGGTTGGGATGGTGTTCGCCGCCGAGGTGGCGGTCCGCGCTGGGTTGATGGACCCGTCGTTGTTGGGTTTGCACCGCGAGCTGCTGTCCGCCATCGGGCTGCCCACCTCCTACCAGCCCGGCCGGTGGGATCGCTTGTGGCCGGCGATGCGGCGCGACAAGAAGAACCAGGGCGCTACGCGGCGCATGGTGCTGCTCGAGGATGTCGGCCAGCCGGTGATCGTGCGCGACATCCCCGAGTCGTTGCTGAAGGAGGCGTATCAGGCGATCTCCGCGGTGCCCGGGGCCGCGCCGTATCCAATGTCCGGCGCGGCTGGATCCCCGCTCGAGAACCCGTACGGCCTGCCGGCGTATGTCCCGCCCGCGGATGTTCCGTCCGATCGCCCACTGGACCATCCCTCCGGCTCGCGCGCCCGGGGCTGGTCGGGGGATGCCGTGGACGGCCGCGGGCGGGAAGCGGCGGGCGGGGACCACAGCAGCGGCGCCTGGACGTTGGAGGGGGCAGGTGTTCCCGCTGGTCCCAGCGCTGGCGCCGCTTTGGTGACGCGGGGTGACGCGCGGACGGGGCCCCCGGCCGGGGTGCTGGGACCGCCTGCGGTCGTGGCCCCGCCGACCTTCGGCGGGCCGGCGGTGGGGCCGCGACCGCCTGAGCTGCCGCCGCTGCCGCCAAAGCGGCCACCGTCCCCGATGAGGCGGGCGAGACACTTGGACGATCAGCCGCCAAATCCTCGGGAGTGACGATGAACCAACAGATCTTGATAGCGAACGGGCCGAACCTGGGCCGGCTCGGCGCCCGCGAGGTGGACGTGTACGGCGAGTTGGACTTTCCGGCTCTGGTCCGCGCGTGCTCGGCATGGGCGGCGGAACTTGGCTTCGACGCGTCCGTCCGGCAGACCGACGACGAGGCGGAGCTGGTCTCATGGCTGCACGCCGCCGCCGACCAGGGCATGCCGGTGATCTTGAACCCGGCGGCGTTCACGCACTATTCGTATGCGTTGCGGGACGCCGCGGCTGAGGTGTCGTTGTTGATCGAGGTCCACATCACCAATCCCGCGTCCAGGGAGCGCTTCCGCCGCCGCTCGGTCGTCGCGGAGGTGGCCCGTGGCACAATCGCGGGCTTCGGCTTCGACTCCTACCGGCTGGCTCTCGAGGCTCTGGCCCGTCTGCGGCGATGACCCCCGAACAGGCGGTTCACCCGGCTTCGTGTGCGCGGCGCGCCGCCGCCTCCTCGTAGAGCGCGTCCACCTCGGCTGCGAAGTCCCTCAGCACCAGGTCCCGCTTGACTTTGAGCGACGGCGTCAAATACCCGTTGGCCTCGGTGAACTCGGCGTCCAAGATGCGGAACTCGCGGATCGACTCCGCCCGCGAGACCACCTCATTGGTCCGGGCCACACCCCGCGCCAAGGACGCGTGGATGTCCGGATCGATCCTGGCCTGTTCCAAGGTGAGCGGGGATTTGCCGTGGTTGGCGAGCCAACCCGGGATCATCTCCTCGTCCAGGGTGATCAAGGCGGCGACGAACGGTCGCTTGTCGCCCACCACCACCACTTGCGAGACCAGCGGGTGGCCGCGCAGCCGATCCTCCAGCAGCGCCGGCGCCACGTTCTTGCCGCTGCCGGTCACGATCAGCTCCTTGCGCCGAGCGGTGATGCTCAAGTAGCCGTCCTCGTCCAGCGCGCCGATGTCGCCGGTGCGGAACCAGCCATCCTGGAAAACCTCAGCCGTGGCGGCCGGGTCGTTGCGGTAGGAGCGGAAAACGTGTGTCCCGCGCACCAGCACCTCGCCATCGTCCGCGATGGCCACAGTCTGCGAGGGCAGCGGCAGCCCCACGGTCCCAATCTTGTTCAGCGCCTCACGGTTCACCGCGGTCGGCGCCGTGGTCTCCGTCAAGCCGTAGCCCTCGTACACGGTCAAACCGATCCCCCGGAAGAAATGTCCCAGCCGTTCGCCCAACGGCGCGCCGCCCGAGACCGCTTTGTCGAGTTGGCCGCCCATCATCCGTGTCAGCTTGCGATACACCAGCCGCCGCGCGATTCCGTGCTGCACCCGCCGCACAGCCGTGAACCCGCCGCGCGAGTCCCGTTCCCTAGAAGAGACGATCGCGACCTTCGCCGCCCAGCGGAAGATCCGCAGCTTCATCCCGCCGCCAGCGGAAGCCTCAGCCGCGTTGTAGACCTTCTCCAAGACGCGCGGCACCACCAAGATGAACGTCGGTTTGAACGTGGCCAGGTCCCGCATCAACTGCTTCGTGTCCGGCGCGTAGGCCACCACCGTGGCGGCATGCAACGCGATCACGTTGATGACTCGCGCGAACACGTGCGCCATCGGCAGGAACAGGAGGCAGCGGGCGCCGTCGCCGCAGATGAACCACAGCGTGGTGGCGGCGTTGCGGGCCGCGGTCGTGAAGTTCAGGTGGGTCAGCTCCACGCCCTTCGGGCGTCCCGTGGTGCCGGATGTGTAGATGACCGTCGCGAGGTCCTCCCCGCGGACGGCGGCGCGCCGGGCGGCCAGGTCGGCATCGGACACCGGCTTGCCCAATTCGACCAGACGCTCCAAAGCGCCTTCGTCCATGACATGGATCTCCCCGCGCAGCGAGGGGCGTAACACCTCGGCGTGGGCGGCGGTCTCGGCGACGGCCCCGGTCATGCCGCTGTCCTGGACGATCCACTCCGCCTGCGCGACGGACGAGGTCTCATAGATGGGCACCCCGACAGCCCCGATGTGCCACAAGGCGTAGTCGACCAACGTCCAGCGTTCCGATGTGCGGCCCATGATCCCGTAGGTGTCGCCGTGGCGCACTCCGGCCGCCATGAACCCCTTGGCGAGGGCTTCCACCTGCGCTGTGAACGCTCCCGCGCTGACGGGCGTCCAACCGTCTTCGCCACGGACCTCCATCATGGGCGCGGCCGGGTCGCGGTCGCGTCGTCCCAGCAGCAGATCGGAGATTGATTCTTCGGGATTGGCGGGGTGGATGGCCGCGACAGTGGAAACCTTCACTTGGGGGACCCTAGTCTGCCCCGCCCTCCCTACGCATTCGTAGCCTGCCGCCAAGTAAGATATTCGCGGCTAACACACATTAGGACACGGAGATCTTGTGGCGACGACCAACGACTTGAAGAACGGCCTGGTATTGAACCTGGACGGCCAGCTATGGACTGTCATCGAGTTTCAGCACGTCAAACCCGGCAAAGGCGGCGCGTTTGTGCGCACCAAGCTGAAGAACGTGCTGTCCGGGAAGGTGGTGGACCGCACCTTCAACGCCGGGGTGAAGGTGGAGACGGCGACAGTGGACAAGCGGGACATGCAATTCCTGTACCGCGACGGCGACCTGTTCGTGTTCATGGACAAGGACACCTACGACCAGATCAACGTCCCGGAGGCGACGGTCGGCGACGCGGCGCACTTCCTGCTCGAAGGCCAGGACGCGACCGTCGCCCGCCATGAAGGCGACCCCCTCTACGTGGAGCTCCCCGCCGCGGTGGTCCTCGAGATCACCTACACCGAGCCCGGCCTGCAAGGCGACCGGTCCACCGGCGGGACCAAGCCCGCCACGCTCGAGACCGGCTACGTCATCCAAGTCCCGTTGTTCCTCGAGCAGGGCGTCAACGTGAAGGTCGACACCCGCACCGGCGAATACCTGGGTCGGGTCAACTAGTGGGACGCGGCTCGCGGACGGCCGCGCGCCGCCGGGCGGTCGAGTTGGTCTTCGAGTCGCTCCAGCGGGGCGTGCCGCTCACGGACCTGCTCGCCGAACGCGCCGCCTGGTTGGCCGCGCTGGCTGCCCGGGAGGGCGCCCCGTCGCACGATGCCGACCGGTTGGCGCCCTACACCGTCCACCTCGTCGAGGGGGTGGCGCGCCACCAGGAGCTGATCTCAGAGTGGCTGGACACCTACTCGAAGGGTTGGGCCCAAGACCGCATGCCGGCGGTGGACCGGGCGATCATGTACGTCGGCGCGTACGAGGTGGTCTTCGAGGCCGACGTGCCCGATCCGATCGTGTTGAAGGAGGCGGCCGACCTGGCGAGCCGCCTGTCCACGGACAAGTCCCCGAACTTCGTGTCTGGCCTGCTGGGCCGCCTGTCGAAGATCAAGACGACGCTGGTCTGAGCCGTCGCCACGCAGCCGGCGGCGTGGCGAGGCGGAGCTTTGGGCCGGCGTGGGCTAGGGTTGGCTGGTTGGTGATGATCATCCTTTAAACCCCGTCCGGCGAGGCGGGAAAGGAGTCCGTGGCGTGGCAGTCAGAGAGGTCCTGACGGGGCCTGACATCTCACGAGCGCTTCAGCGCATGGCCCATCAGATCCTCGAGAGGAACCGCGGCCCCGACGGGCTGGTGATCCTCGGCATACCGACCAGGGGAGTGCCGCTCGCGGGCCGCCTGGCGAACGCGATCGCCGGGATCGAACCCGACTGGCAGGTGGCGCTCGGGCAACTCGACGTCACGATGCACCGCGACGATCTGGCCCGCTTGCCCACCCGGCCGCTCGGAGAGATCGCGTTGCCGGCCGACGGCGTCGAGGACGCGACAGTGGTGCTGGTGGACGACGTGCTCTACTCAGGGCGGACCATTCGCGCCGCTCTCGACACCCTCACCGGGCTGGGCCGGCCGCGCGCGGTCCGGCTAGCGGTGCTGGTGGACCGTGGGCACAGGCAGTTGCCGATCCGCGCGGATTATGTCGGGAAGAACCTCCCGACCGCGGCGGCGGAACGGGTCCGCGTGTTCCTAACCGAGGTCGACGGACGCGACGGTGTGGCGATCGAAGGGCCTGAGCAGTGAAGCACCTGCTCAGCGCGGCCGACCTGAGCCGTGAAGAGGCCGTGGGAATCCTGGATGACGCCGAGCGATGGGCTGCCACCCAAGGCCGCGAGATCAAGAAGATGCCGACCCTGCGCGGCAAGACCGTGGTCAACCTCTTCTTCGAGGATTCGACCCGCACCCGGATCTCGTTCGAGACCGCCGCCAAGCGGCTCAGCGCCGACGTGATCAACTTCTCGCCCAAGGGCTCCTCCGTCTCCAAGGGCGAGTCGCTCAAGGACACCGTGTTGACTTTGGGCGCGATGCGCATCGACGGGATCGTGGTGCGGCATTCGGCGTGCGGCGCGCCGTACCAGATCGCCCACTCGGGTTGGACCGACGCGTCGGTGGTCAACGCCGGCGACGGCACCCACCAGCACCCGACCCAGGCTCTGCTGGACGCGATGACGATGCGGCGGCATCTGGTCGAAGGCGACGTGCGCGGCCAGGACCTGCGAGGCCGGCGGGTGACGATCGTCGGGGACGTGTTGCATTCGCGGGTCGCCCGCTCCGGTGTGAACCTGTTCCGCACTCTGGGCGCCGAGGTGTCATTGGTGGCGCCGGCGACGCTGTTGCCGGTCGGTGTGGACGGCTGGGACTGCGACGTCTTCTTGAACCTGGACGAGGCGCTCGACGTGGCGCCCCCGGACGCCCTGATGATGCTGCGTGTCCAGCGGGAACGCATGTCCAGCGCGGGCGGAGGGTTCTTCCCCAGCCCGGAGGAGTACGCCCGCGAGTACGGCTTGGACACCCGGCGGCTCGCCCGGTTGGCGTCGCACACGATAGTGCTGCACCCGGGGCCCATGAACCGCGGCCTCGAGATCGCCTCCCCGGCAGCCGACGGGCCGCGTTCGGTCGTCACCGAACAGGTCGCGAACGGGGTCGCCGTGCGCATGGCGGTGCTGTACCTCACCATGACAGGGTCGAAGGAGTAGCGGAATGAATCACCTGATCCGAGGCGCCAGATTGCCTGACGGCCGCCAGGTCGACATCGGCGTCGAGGACGGCGCGATCGTTTTGGTCGGCGAAGCCGCGCGCACGATGCCGACCGGTTGGGACGGCGCGGCCGTGATCGACGCGGACGGGCTCGTCGCGCTGCCCGGGCTGGTCGACATGCACACTCACCTGCGCGAACCGGGCCGCGAGGACGCGGAGACCGTGCTCAGCGGGTCCAGGGCGGCCGCCGCTGGCGGTTACACCTGCGTGCACGCGATGGCGAACACCAACCCGGTGGCGGACACCGCCGGGGTGGTCGAG